>NZ_JBAWAC010000467.1:0-2661 GCF_049589095.1 Haladaptatus sp.
ACTCGCCCTGATAGAGGACGCGCTCCTTCAGCGTGTCCGTCGTATCGCCCTCGTACACCGGAACCGGTTCCTGCGTGAGGATGGGGCCGGAATCGACCTTCGACTCCTCGACTTCGCCAGACTCGTCCGTCGCGTCAGTGACGACGTGGACGGTGCAACCGGTCATGCTCACGCCCGCGTCGAGCGCGTCGCCCCACGCGTCCATGCCGGGGAACGACGGGAGCAGGGACGGGTGGACGTTCAGCGTCGTCGGCGCGTCGTCCAGGAACTCGTCCGTCAGAATTCGCATGTAGCCGTCGAGGCAGACGAGGTCGAAGTCGTACGCCGCCAACGCGTCCAGAACGCGGCTCTCGTGTTCTTTCCGCGATTCGTCCTCGCCCAGTTCGACGACTTCCGTCGGAATTCCGCGCTTTTCGGCCTCGTCCAACACCGGCGCGTCCGCGCTGTTCGTGAGGACGACCGCCAGTTCGGCCCCGCCCGGCGCGAGGTCCGCGATGTGCATGAGGTTTCGACCACGGTTTCCGGCCATACCCGCAATCCCTGTCATGGGGGAAAGACGGCGCGGCGAGGGCAAAGTAGTTGCGGTCCAGCGACGGATTCTGTGCAACTTCGTGTATATATTTCACAGTGCATTCGTTATTTTTCCGTTTTGTATGCATACTTGTGCGTCACCGGACCGACACGCTTTTGCCGAACCGAACGGCAGGCACAGGTATGGATTCCCTTTACGCCGTCTCACCGATAGACGGGCGCTACGCGGGTCGAACCGCGCCGCTCCGCGAGTACGCGAGCGAGGCCGCGCTCATGCGTGCCCGCGTGCGAGTCGAAATCGAGTATCTCATCGCGCTGTCCGACCTCGACGTGACGCCGTTCGAGGTTGCGGCGGACGACCGCGAGGAACTCCGCACCGTCTACGAGGAGTTCGACGAGGAGGACGCAAAAATCGTCAAAGCGCTCGAAACCGAGGGTTACGAGGACTACCCCGCGACGAACCACGACGTGAAGGCGGTCGAGTACTTCATTCGGCGCTCGCTCCCGGATGGATTGGACCTCGGGTCGTGGATCCACTTCGCGCTGACCAGCGAGGACGTGAACAACCTCGCCCACCGACTGCTCGCCAAACCCGCCGTCGAGGAGGTCCTGCTCCCCGAACTCGCCGCCGTCCGCGACGAACTGTCCGACATGGCCCGCGAGTACCGCGACGTACCCATGCTCGCGCGGACCCACGGCCAACCAGCGACGCCGACGACGTTCGGCAAGGAGATGGCCGTCTACGCCGCTCGACTCGGCAAAGCAGTCGGCGAAGTCGAGCGCGCGGCCGAATCGCTCTCCGGAAAGCTCGCGGGCGCGAGCGGCACCTACGCGGCCCACGTCGCGGCGTACCCCAACGTGGACTGGCAGGAATTCTCCCGCGAGTTCGTGACGAACCTCGGTCTCCAACACACCGCGCTCGCCACGCAGGTCAACCCGTGTGACGACCTCGCGGCGCTGTTCGACGCGCTCCGCCGGGCGAACACCGTCCTCCTCGACATGGACCGCGACATCTGGCTCTACGTCAGCGACCGCTACCTCGGTCAACTGTCCACTGCGAGCGAGACAGGCAGTTCGACCATGCCGCACAAGGTCAACCCCATCGACTTCGAGAACTCGGAGGGCAACCTCTCGAAAGCCAACTCCGATCTGACGTTCCTCGGCGACTACATCACCACCTCCCGACTCCAGCGCGACCTCTCCGATTCCACCGTCAAGCGCAACATCGGGACCGCGTTCGCCTACTGCCTGCTCGGCTACACCAAGGCACAGGACGGCCTAGACAAGGTCGTCCCCAACGAGGAAGTCATGCGCGAGGAACTCGAAGCGACACCGGAAATCATCGGCGAAGCCGTCCAGACCATCCTCCGCCGGGAGGGCCACGGCGACGCCTACGAACGCGTCAAAGCCCTCACCCGCGGCAAGCGCGTCACCCTCGACGACTTCCGCGACCTCTTCGACGAGTTGGACGTGGACGAGGACCTGCGCGAAGAACTGCACGCCCTGACTCCCGCGGGATACATCGGCATCGCCGACGACCTCGTCGCCGACATCGACTGAGCGCGTCGAACCAGCCCGAACGGTTTCCTTTTCGTCCGTCGTTACCGGTTGCATGCCCTCGAAGTACGAACAACGTTCCATCGTCGCATCGTTCATCGCAGTCGTAACGATCGTGTACTGGTTTTTCGTTCGGCCGTGGCACCTGCGTTGGGGCACAACCGACGAGGAGGTCGATATGACCCTTCCCGGTGACGACATCCTTCGAACACCCGAGTCGCAGGTCACCCACGCCATCACCATCGACGCTCCGGCCGAGACCGTTTGGCCGTGGCTCGTCCAGATCGGGCAGGGCCGCGCCGGGTTCTACAGCTACGATTGGCTCGAAAACCTCGTCGGCGCGGATATTCACAACGCCGACCGGATTCTCCCCGAACAGCAGGACCTCCACGTCGGCGATACCGTTCGACTCGCTCCCGAGGAGTATCCGGTGCAGACGCCCGAATCGGCTCCCGAAGTGGCGGTTCTCGACGCCGAGCGGGCACTGGTGCTCCGACCGCCGGGACCCGAACCGCGATGGACGTGGGCGTTCGTCCTCCGACCGATGAACGACGGAACGACGCGATTCATCGT
>NZ_JBAWAC010000468.1:0-1973 GCF_049589095.1 Haladaptatus sp.
CAGCGTGAAACAAAGCGACACCGGAAGCGCCAATGATCGCGGGAAGGGTTAGCCATGACCGCAGATAGATAGCCGACCAATTTTCGATGGTCCCCTCCGCAAAATAGCTGAGAAAGACGATTCCAGCTATGAGCACGATGGCAAAATTCAGAAAGAGGCTTCGCTGATCGCCGGCCGCTTCGGTTTCGTTCCGGGTTCGGTGACGTTCCGGAAGCGAACGGGTCACGAAGAACAGTATTGCGATGAGCGCGACCGCGATAGCCAACCCGATGTAGATGAGTCTGAACGATACGTCAGCGGTCAGCAAAATTCCTGCCAGTAACGCGCTGATCGCTGCAAATGCACTATAGGCCGCGTGAAAGTAGGTCATAATCCGCTGGCCATTCGCCTGTTCGACGTCAATACCAGCAGCGTTGATACCAACGTCGAACGCGCTGTTCGCAGCGAAATAGAGCAGAAAGGTTCCGGCGAGAAACCAATAGCTACGGGCCTGTGAGATTCCGAGTATCGCCACGCCCATCACGAATCCGGCGATGCCGATGAGAACGCGCGGACTGAATCGGTCAACGATCCGGCCGCCGACGAGCATCGCCGGTATCGCGGCGAGCACGCCGACGGTGAGAACGACGCCCAACGCGCCAGGCGAAAGCGAGAGGGATGTCCGAAGGTCGGCCAGCAACACTTCCCAAATGCCGGTAATAAAACCAAAAAGACCGAACGAGAGAGCGGTGGCGATGAACGCCGGTGTTCGAAAGATCGACCGTGGTCCGTCCTCCGTCATATTCGCCATTCATCGCATCCGACGTGGGTCAGTATCATGTGGCTACTGGCAGCATACTCCTCAGTTCAACAACTCGATTTGCACGATGCCCGAATTCGACTTCTCCGGGTCACGTGTCGTTTCGAGCGTGACGGGCCGTCCGGTCGCGTTCACGGCACCCACCGCAATGAACGATGCAACGGGATGGTCGAAACGATCGACCGGACCGTATCGACTGTCGCTGATACGGATGTTGATAGTATCGTTCTTCACGTCCACTTCGGGAGTCGCGCTTCCGACGAGTTCGAACCCTTCAACGAGCGCGTCCGCGAGTTCGTCGGCGAGGTCGGGGATATCGTCCGCGGTGTCGTCCACCATCGACTCGTATTCGTGGAACAGGCCTGCTCCTGTCGGTGGAACGGCCACGCCTCGCTGGCGCTCGTCGTCCGTCACGACGAACAGCGTGTCCGCCTCATCCTCCGAGGGCACCTCGTACTCTCGGTGATGTGGAACGAAGAGACGGACGCCCGCATTCGGGTCGGTCGAGTCACCGGCCGGGAGATAGACGTTTGTCTCGGAGAGGCCGAGGGACTCAATCAGTTCGTCGCCGATTGCCGCATGGGCGGCATACGTGCGCTCACCGACCGCCGCCGAGACGAACCGTTCGGGCGTCAAAAAGTAGATGAGCACGGCCCCGAACAGACCGGTTCCGGCGAGGGCGAAGAGGACGGTTCGTGACGTGGGCACCAACAGTCCACCGACGGCAACGAGCGCCCCGATGACGGCCATCGCGAGCGCCGTTCGGCGATAGCTCGTCTGCCGTGCGCGACGGTATTCGGCGCGGAGCCGATTGTTTTCCTCCGAGAGCAGTTCAAGTCGAGCGGTGAGGTCGGGGTCCGATGGCGGTTCCGACATCTCCTGCTGGTCGTCATCTCCGTTCGTCATTGATGGGGTAACGTTCTCACTCATGGGTTGTCCTCGACGAGTCCGAGCGCGATGCGTTCGTACCGATGCAGTCCATACGAGCCGATGGCGAACACGACCACGAGAAAGACCAGCGGTTGCCAGAGCCGGTCACTCCACCGAACGATCGCCAGTGTACAGCCACCGAGTGCAAGGGCGACGACGCTCGTGACGAGTACCCGCCAGCGCGGACGGTCGAGCGCGAGCGATGGCCCGACGAGCATGGCGAGGAGGCCGAGTTCGGATAGGA
>NZ_JBAWAC010000469.1:0-6292 GCF_049589095.1 Haladaptatus sp.
GAGTTGGGATCCGAATAATCGATCCGTTTGAGGACCTCCTAGTCAGTCCGCGTCGAGAGTTTCCTGATCAGTCCGCGTTGAGAACTTCGCGGTCGTTTCGTTCGAGGGTCTCCCGGTCGGGTCGTCCGAGAATCCCTGCACACACGTCCACGAGACGCTTCGCCGACTGATCCCACGAGTAGCGTTCCGCGACGGCCCGTCCTTGCTCCGAGAGTCGCGCCCGTAGCTCCGGCGACGAGACCGCCGTCGCTATCGCCGTCGCCAACTCCTCGGGGTTTTCCGGCGGGACGAGCAACGCGGTTTCGCGGTCGATGGCGTACTCCGTGACGCCGTCGACTGACGTGGTGACGACGGGGGTACCGCAGGCCAGCGCCTCCATGTTGACCATGCCGAAACTCTCGTAGTGGGACGGCAAACAGGCCACGTCCGCGGCGGTGTAGTAGCCCGGGAGTTCGTCGTGTGGAACCGCTCCGAGGACGGACACCGACGACGCCAGTTCGTGCTCCTCGATTCGCCGCACCACTGCGTCCTCGTCCCCGCGACCGACGATGGAGAGGTGAACGTCGGTTCCGGCGTCACGGGCCGCTGCAACCGCGTCGATGAGGTCGAAGACGCCTTTCGATTCCACGAACCGACCGACGAACAGCACCGCCGGTTCCTCGCGCTCGAAGGCGGGCGGCGCGTCGGGGTGAAATAGGTCGGTATCGACGCCCGGGTAGACGATACCGTCGGGTTCGTAGCCGTGTTGCTCGACGAACTCCGCGTTCGTCTGCACCGAGTTGACGACCGAGTGGCTGTCCGACAGCATCCCGTGGGCCGTCGTCCCGAGTCCCGTCCGCTCGAAGCCGTGGTACACGCGAATTACGGGGATGTCGAGGAGGTTCGAGAGGACGATGTCCTCCAAGTAGTGGTGTGTCACGAGCACGTCGAGGGTTTCGTTCATCCGCGCAATCGTCCCGTCGCGCATCGCGCCGAGCAGGGGAACGAGTTTTCCCGTGATGGCGGGAAACACGCGAGTTGCGGCGTCGAACGCGGAGTCGGACAGTTGGACGATTTCCGCGTCCGTCGTGCGCATCTTCGGCGTCAGTTCCCCGGATTCCGTGTAGAGGTAGGCCGACTGGTGTTCCGACAGCGCATCGAGGAGTTCCTGCACGTACATCACGACACCGCCCGCGTCCCGCGTTCCCGCCTTCCGATAGTACATCCCGATGGTCAACTCCGCCGCTCGCGCGTCGGTGGGACGACGCGCGTCCCCGTGCTCCGCCGTCGTCCCCGTACTCCCGACGACACGCTGGGACGGTCGATTACCACTGCTCATTTCCCGATACCACAGGGGTATTACACTTTGTTATGCGTCGTCGGAACCAATCGGGCGACGCCGTTCACGCAATCAATTGAAACCACAAAATCGAGACGGCGAGTGCTACGGCTTCGACAGGAACGTCGTGTAACCATGGTACGGAACTCCTACCGCAAAAATACGTGTTCGACTTCGTTCTCAGTATCCGCCAAGCAGCGCGCGAAGCTGACTGAAATCGACGCAATACTGTTTGCCGTTGTAGGTGAAACAGAAGTCACGCGAACTGGAGGCGGCCGCGTTCTTCGTCCCCTTCTTCATCGCCGGATCGGTCGGTTTTTTCGCCTTCTTGGCCTTTTTGGCCTTCTTCGATTTCTTGCTCTTCTTTTTCGACTGCTTTGCCTTCTTACTCTTTTTAGCTTTCTTGGCCTTCTTCTTTGACTTGCCGCCGGTCTTCGAACTTCCGCCGGACGACGTCGAACCGGTTGCGGCCTGCTTCGCGGTCGTGGGTGCGGCCTTCGGCGCTTCGTGCGACGGGTTGCTGCCCACGTTCGTCGTCTCGACGTTGCCGATGAGGGCGCCTTTGATCTGCGAATCTTTGACCTCAAACGTCGTGTGCGCCGCGACGAGCGCGGAAGCCCCGCCGTTGGTGTCCGCGTCGGTGCAGTCGATGTCGCAGTTCTCGAACGTGACGACGTCGCTCGTCGTCCCGTAGCCGTCGTAGACGCCGCGGGAGTTCACGACGCCGCCGTTGATCGGGTGGAGCGGAACGTCGTTCGTGTTGTAGATGACGGTGTTCTTCACCGTCGTGCCGTCCGTCGCCACGCGGAGGTGGCTGATGTTGTTGTTCTTCAGGAGACAGCCGTCGAACGCCAGTGTCCCACCGCCGCCGCTGGATTTGGCCGCGCCGCCCGCGTAAATCGCGTTGCCCGTCCAGCCGTTCATCGTGACGCCGGTGAGGTCGATGTGACCCGCGAAGGACGCCGGAATTCCGATCGCGCCCTTGCGAATCATGTCACCGGAGACGCCGTCGCCCATGTAGACGTGCTCGATGGTACCGGTTCCCGACGCCGTGATGAGGTTCGGGTAGCCACCGAGGTTCTTTCCCGGCGGGTGGGGACCACTCACGTCGGATGCACCGCTGAAACCGACGTTGCGAATCGTCCAGTCGGATCCGCTCGCGATGATGCGAACGTCAGCGCCCGACGCGCTGATGTCGATGAGTTTGTTTTCGAACGTCTCGCCGCTCCCGACGGTGAACTGCTTCGCCGTGTTCGCGGGAATCGTGATCGTCTCGTACTCCTTCGCCGCCCCGAGACCGGTCGCCGCGCCAGCACCGGCGGCCGCAACCGCGGCCGTGGCGGTCAGTTTCAGATACGAACGGCGGTCGAACGAACTGCCGTCCGCTCCGCTATCGTCTTTTGTCGTACTGCAATCGCGTGCCATGCGGTCTTCAATGCAAAGAGATTGATTAATATTCTTTCGGTGTCGTCCTACACACCTCAACTAAACTGAACGTAACAACGAAATCGATGATTCGTTGTAATTATCATGACTGTTGTTCACATGGCTCTGTCGGTGTGGGTGCGGGTGAGGCGGATGAGAGCGATTACTCCGCCGTACGCCGTCCATAACAAAGCCACTCGGCCGGTTTGATTGTCCCACCGTGAATCCGAGAACGCAACGAGGCCACGAGCACCACGCTTATCCACGGAACTTCCGGAATGGCGACGAGTGAGAACCACCTCTCGAAACTGCTGTCGAGTTCGGTCCTCATCGTCGTCGGCGTCATCGTCGCGTCCGTCGGTCGTCTGATCGAGCGTATCATCGTTGCCCATTGGTTCTCGCCGCAACTCTACGGCGAGATGACCATCGCACTCGCCATCATGACCATCGGGGCGACCGTCTCGCTCGTCGGGTTGAACGACGGGATTCCGCGATTCGTCTCCCGCTACGACGACGACCGGGACGTGCGCGGCGTCTGGCTGTTCGGACTGGGTTTCTCGCTCGCCGTCAGCGTCCTCGTCTCGCTCGTCCTGTACCTGAACATCGACCGTATCACGGCCGCGCTGTTCGAGACGAGCGCCGCGACCGACCTGCTCCGCCTGTTCATCCTCACGATTCCGATCACGACGGGGCTGACCGTCGGCGTGAGCGCGCTCCGCGGCATGGAAAACACGCGCTACAAACTGTACACGAAGGACTTTCTCTACCCTTGTCTCCGCATCCTCCTACTCGTCGCGCTCGTCGCGGGTGGGTTGGACCTCGCGTCCATCGGCTACGCCTACCTCGTCGCCACGCTCTGCACGGTGGTCGTGGTCTACTTCCTCTCGAACCGCCTCGTCCGACTCGTCGGCCCCGTGCGAACGCATACCCGCGAACTGCTGACCTACTCGGCCCCGCTCATCGTGACGATGGTGCTCTCGATCCTGCTCACGCGGATGGACACCATCATGCTCGCCCAGTTTCGCACTTCGAACGAAGTCGGGGTGTACAACGCAGCCTACCCGTTGGCGAACAGCCTCCTCATGGTCATCTCCTCGTTCGGGTATCTCTACCTGCCGCTCACGTCCAGACTCGACGCCGACGGCGAGCGCGACGAGGTGACGAGCATCTACCGCATCACGACGAAGTGGATCTACGTCCTCACCTTCCCCGCGTTTCTGGTGTTCACCGTCTTCCCGGACGACACCCTCTCGATCTTCTTCGGGTCGGGGTACACGGGCGGCGGTATCGCCCTCGCGATCCTCTCGATCGGGTTTTTCACCAGCGCGGCGGCGGGACGGAACCGGACGACGCTCGCCGCGCTCGGCCACACGAAAGCGATTCTGGGGGTCGATATTTTGACGCTCGCGCTCAACTTCGTCGCCAACCTCCTCCTCATTCCGACGTACGGCATCGTCGGTGCCGCCGTCGCCTCATCCGGGGCGTACGTCGTCCGAAACATCGCACTCAACCTCGTGCTCTGGTCGAAATGCGACATCACGCCGTTCGCCTCGTCCACGAATCGGACGTACGTCACCCTCCCGTTCGTCCTCTTCCCGGTCGCCCTCGGTGCGTCCCACTGGCTGACGTTGACGCTCGTGACGCTGCCCGTCTTTCTGGTCTGCACCGGCCTCCTCGGACTCGTCGCCGTCGTCCTCGCCGGGGGACTCCAACCGGAAGACGGTGCACTCATCGAGTTCGTCGAGGGCGCGCTCGGCATCGAGATGCCCACCATCGAGCGCTACGTTCCCTGACTCGAATCGTTGCCGTTGCCGACAGCCTTTTTATCCCCGTGGCGTTACGGAGACCATGGTCGCACAGACGATTGATCGCGTTCCGCGAGAACAGTAGCCAACTCGTTCTGATTACCGGAGGTATCGATGCTAACCAGTAGCCACGCCCTCGCCCGCACGGGACTCGACGCCGCCGCACTGAAACCCGCAGAGTGTGACGTGCAGCGAGCGCACGACTTGCCGTTCGAGACGATCACCATCGACTACGAGGGGCGCGAGCACCTCCCCGACGAGGCGGTGCTCCGCGAACTGGCGGCGGCGAAGAACGTCTTGATGACGGTGCCGATCCGAGCCGACGGGTTCGACCCCCTCGGCGACGATTCGCTGTTCGACCGACTCCCCGAAGGGGTTGGAACGGTGTTCGTCGCCGGACACGCTGCGTATCTCGACGACGAGGAGAAACGACGTGCGGTCGCGCCGCGCCTCGGCGCGGCGCTGGAGCGCTCGCCCGACGCGTGGGTCGGCACCGAAGGGATCGAGCGAATCGCCACCGC
This sequence comes from Haladaptatus sp., assembly GCF_049589095.1. Classification (NCBI taxonomy): domain Archaea; kingdom Methanobacteriati; phylum Methanobacteriota; class Halobacteria; order Halobacteriales; family Haladaptataceae; genus Haladaptatus; species Haladaptatus sp. The sequence goes on from NZ_JBAWAC010000469.1 coordinate 5,070, forward strand.
CACGGGCGCGACGCAGTTCGAACTGCTGTCGCGCTCGACCGACCGGGACGTCCGAGCGCTTCGCTCGGCCGGATTCGAGGGAACGGTCGCGGTGTACGCTCCGACCGTCCTCACGGACGACGAGGACACGATCCTCGATTCGGTCGGCGCGTACGTCTCCCGACGACGGCCCGTGGCACGGGCGCTCCCGGACGATGCATCGACGGATGCCAGCGCCGACGGCCGCGCGCGACGCGTCTTGTCGGCGGCGAGCCGTGATTTCGCGCTCGTCGGGACCGAACGGGAGGTCGGCGAACGGGTCGAGGAACTGAAGACGGCGGGGGCCGACCTCGTGGTCGGCTATCCCGCCCGCGGACTCGACTCGTTCCTCGGTCGATAACGGCCGAACTCGTCCCGTACATCCGTTTTTTCGCCCATCGCCGCGACACCCAGTTTCAAATACCGCGGCTGCAATACAAACCGTCATGAGCCGACTTGCAGAACACACGACGACCACCGCGGACGACGCGCTCGCCGACGTGGACGTCGCATTACTCCCGACGGGAAGCGTCGAACAACACGGGCCAGCCCTCCCATTAGGAACCGATTTCATGGCGGCACAGGCGGTCGCGGGGGAACTCGCCGAACGCGACGACGTCGTCGTCCTCCCGACGATTCCGGTCAGGGTCAGCGAACACCACCGCCAGTTCGACGGGACCCTGTGGACCGACCCGACGACGTTCGAGAACTACGTCTCGGACATCGTCTCCAGCATCGCCAGCCACGGCATTCGGAAGGTCGTCATCGTGAACGGGCACGGAGGCAACGACGGCGCGCTCCGCCGGGTCGCGCGCCGCGTCCGACGCGAGGAGGTCGCCTACGCCGTCCCGTGGAACTGGTGGAGCGGTATCGGCGACGTACTCGAAGACGAGTTCGGGATGGGGATTACACACGCCGACGAGATCGAGACGAGCATGCTCCTCGAAGTCGCCGAGGAACTCGTCCGCGAGGCCGCGCTCGAAGCGGCAGAGGCGGGCGCGAACGACGCGTGGGGCGAGGACGTTCACGGAGCCAACGTCGGGTTCGACACGGCCGACTTCTCCGAAAGCGGCGTCGTCGGGCACCCGACGCGCGGATCGCGCGAGGCGGGCGAACGGTTGCTCTCGACGTCCAGCGACGAACTCGCCGCGCTGGTCGAGTGGCTCGCCGAACGGGATATCGCGGATCTGTGGCCACAGGAGCAC
>NZ_JBAWAC010000470.1:0-4209 GCF_049589095.1 Haladaptatus sp.
TTCTGGGGTCGAGAACGTGACGAACTTCGTCCTCGCGGACAACTGGACGGCCATCGACGCGGCCGCGGAGCGGGCGCGGGAGATGGCGTATTCGACGCTCGTCCTCTCCTCGCGGATCGGCGGCGAAGCCGCCGAGGTCGGCCGCACCCACGCCGCCATCGGCGTCGAGAGTGCGGCGACCAGCAACCCGGTCGAGCCACCCGCCGTGATCCTTTCAGGAGGTGAGACGACCGTCACCGTGGACGGTGACGGCGTCGGGGGGCCGAATCAGGAATTCGCACTCGGCGCGACGCGCGAACTCCAGGGGTCCGAAATCGTCGTCGCGGGCGTCGACACCGACGGGTTGGACGGAAGCACTGACGCCGCAGGCGCGCTCGTGGACGGCGAAACCGTCCCGCCCGAGGACCGCGCCGCGGCGCGGGCGGCACTGCGAGACCACGACACGTATCCGTTTTTAGACGAGCGGGACGCGCTGATCGAAACCGGCGAGACGGGAACCAACGTCAACGACCTGCGGGTCGTGGTCGTCGGGGGAACGGACGAGGAGAATTCATCCAAATGAATCACAGGTACGGACTAAATCAGGCCGGATTTCCGGCGTCGGAGATCGAAACGACGTGTGAAATCCTCGCGGACGCGGGGTATGACGGCGTCGAACCCAACTATCGAGAGGGTGGGTTGCTGACGACGGCGGACGGCCGCGAACGCGTTCGGGAGGCCGCCGACGGGAACGGACTCGCCGTTCCGGCCGTCTCCACGACGCTCCACTGGGAGTACCCGCTGTCGAGCGACGACGACGAGAAACAAGGTCGAGGAATCGACATCGCGTGCGAGATGGTGGACGCGGCGGCGACCCTCGGCGCGGACGAGGTTCTGATCGTCCCGGCACGCATCTTCCCCGGCGCTGACTACGACGCCGACTACCGACGGGCGGTCGAATCCGTCCGCGAAATCACGGGATACGCGGCGGATGCCGGGGTCGGCGTCGCCGTCGAAAACGTCCAAAACGACTTCCTGTACTCGCCCCGCGAGTTCGTCGAGTTCCTCGAAGCCGTCGAGGATTCCGGGCCGATTTCGGCGTACTTCGACGTAGGCAACGGCTTCCGCTGGGGGCTACCGGACCGCTGGATTCGGGGACTCGGCGACTGGATTTCGAAGGTGCACGTCAAGGACTGGCTGACGGACGCCCACCGACCGACGTACCTGTTGCAGGGCGACATCGACTGGGGCAGCGTCGTCACCGCGCTCTCCGACGTCGGCTACGACGGCTGGATTTCCGCCGAGATTCCGCCCTACAACACCGCGCCGCACCGGATGCCGCCCGACGAACTCGACACCATGCAGTATCTGTTCGAACCGAGCGACTGAAAACCATAATTCAAAAATCAATCATGACACGCACGATCGTCGTAGACCCGCTGTTCGAGGACGTCTGGCCGCTCGCGGCCGACCACCTGCACCAGCTTTGGACCGAATCCGGGGAGGAAGTCGAGTTCGTTCGACTCCCCGAGGAGAGAGAAACCGGCCTCGCGGCGGCCGTTTCCTCGCCCGAATCCGTCGAAAAACTCGTCTCGCTCGGCGTACTGGCCTCCGAGGACGACCTCGCCGAATTCACGAACCTGCGGGAGGCGTTCGTGATGACCGACTCGATGTACAACGCCGACGAGGAACTCTCGGAGTACCTCACCGACCGCGGCGTGACGGTTCACGATCACACGAACGAGGGCTTCTGGAGCGAATCCGTGTCCGAGTTCGGCCTCGGACTCACCATCGACGCGCTTCGCCAAATTCCGCAGAAACACGCGGCGATGGCGGAGAGCCACGAACCGTGGGACATGGACCAACTGGACAACGAAATCCCCGGTGCGCGGGGACACCAGTTCGCCGACGACCCGAACTACGTGAGCGGAACGGTCGCGCGAAAGCGCGTTCGCGTCGCCGGAATCGGCAACATCGGGAGTCGCTACGCGGCGGCGACGGACCACCTCGGCGCGGACGTGGCCGCCTACGACCCGTTCGCGGACGAACCCTGTTTCCACAGCACCGGCGCACGGCAGGTGTACAGCATGGAGGAACTCGTAAGCGACGCCGAAATCTTCGCGCCGACGATTCCGCTGACTCCCGCGACGAAGGGCGTCATCACCGCCGAGCACATCCACGAACTTCCCGAGGGGTCGATCCTCGTGCTCATCACGCGGGCCGGAATCTGCGACATGGACGCCGTCCGGGAGCGCGTGCTCGCCGACGAAATCGTCCTCGCCGCCGACGTGTGGGACGAGGAACCGCTCCCCCTCGATGATCCACTGCTCGACCGCCACAACGTCGTGCACACGCCCCACATCGCGGGTCGGACCCGCGACGCGAACGAGCGCTGGGCCGAACACCTCGACGCGCATTTCGGTTCGGCCTAGCGAAAGCAAAAAGCCAATTCCCCGCCCTCGAAACAAAGAGACAGTCCGAACCACGAACCATGGCAACGCATACTACGTTTCACGATACACAGCGGCTCAGACAGGAGATACTCCGCGTCCTGGACTTCTACTATCCCGACTGCATCGACACCCGCTACGGTGGATACATCGCCCAACTGGACGAGCGAGACGGGTTCGTCTACGACGGCCACACGAAACACCTCGTCGCCACCGCGCGCGCGGTTCACAATTTCAGCGTCGGCGCGCTCCTCGACGGACCGGTCTGGTGCCGGACGGCGGCCGAACACGGACTCTCCTTCCTCTCGAATCACCAGTGGGACGCCGGGAACGGGGGGTACGATTGGCTCCTCGAAGGCCGGGAAACGGTGGACGACACGCGGTTCTGCTACGGTCACGCGTTCGTCGTCCTCGCCAGCGCGCGGGCGCTCGAAGCCGGAATCCCGGGCGCGGAAGCCGAACTCGAACGGGCCGTCGAAACCATCGACCGGCACTTCTGGGAACCCGAACACGGGATGTACGCCGACCGTGCCGACGGGAAGTGGAACGAAGTCGTCCCGTACCGCGGGTTGAACGCGAACATGCACACCTGCGAGGCGATGCTCGTGGCCCACGAGGTCACCGGGAACCCTGACTACCTCGACCGAGCATACTCCATCGCGGAGGGGATCGTCCGCGACCTCGCGGCCGAAACGGACGGCAAGTTGTGGGAACACTACGATTCGAACTGGGCACACGACATGGCCTACAACGAGGACCAACCGCGCCACCAATTCCGCCCGTGGGGCTACCAACCGGGCCACCATCTCGAGTGGTCGAAGCTCCTCTCGCATCTCGCCGAGTTCAGGGACGAGGACTGGGTTCGGACCTCGGCGCGCGACCTGTTCGACCACGCGGTCGAGATGGGGTGGGACGACGAGAACGGCGGGTTCTACTACACCGTGGAGGCGGACGGAACGCCCGTCGTCGCGGACAAGTACGGCTGGGCGGTCACGGAGGGAATCGGGGCGGCGGCCCGCCTCGGAGGGACCGACGACGAGTATCTGGATTGGTACGACCGACTGTGGGAGTACGCCCGGGAGAACTTCGTCAACCCCAAACACGGCAACTGGTTCGAGCGACTGAACCGGACGAACGACCGCGACGACCCGAACCGCGGCGTCGCGGTCGAACCGGGCTACCACCCCATCAGCAACATGTTCGCCGCGATAGACGTTGTGAGTCGTTCAGGTTAGTTTAACCTCGTTTTCGCTACCGACGCGCGAGTGGGTTTATCATGTTGGATGACTACTAGGAACGTATGCGTTCCATTCGCCTCACACGTGCGTTGAGTCGTGCTCGTCACGCCGCCATCGGTGCCGCCATCGGCGGCGCTATCGGCGGCTTCATCAGCAAAAACGCGGCAAGTACCGGCGGCGCACTCGGTGCCTTCGCCGGTGCGATGATCGGAGAGACGCGGGTAACCGCTCGCTCGCGCATCGATCAGGTCAAAGAACGGAGGAACCTGGAACAGGCGGAACAGTAACGGCCAGTCCCAAACGGTTTCCCCCGGACGCCCGAACGAGTTCGTATGGGCCGGGAAGACGACGTCACGCTGTCGGTCGCGGAGTTCGTGGACTACTGTGAGACGCAGGCAGGGTTGCTGATGGGGAACGTCGAAACGTTGACGACGGAAGCCGACGCGTTGCTGGACGACATCGACGACTGAGTGTCGGAGGTGCGCGCTCGGTTGGAAGACAGCCCCGAGGACGTCGAAACGGCGGAGCACCCGCTATCGACG
>NZ_JBAWAC010000471.1:0-1941 GCF_049589095.1 Haladaptatus sp.
GTAGTTGCCGATATCGTTGCCGTCCTCGTCCTCACCGTTGCCTCCCGACCCGCGATAGCGAATGTGATCGGGAGGGGTCAGCGACTCGCGTTCGAGAGGGATTTGCCCGTAGTCGAGTTCGCCCCAGATTCGGGTTCGGTCGCCCCCGACCTGCAAACGGAGCGTCGGCGCGTACGTCCCGCCGAATCGGCGGAACTGCTCGGGTTCGGGGAGGAGCGCCACGTCGTCGAGCGAGAGGCCGTTGAGGTCGAAGTAGTTGAAAAAGGACGTGACGAGGATTTCGTCGCCGTGGGAGAAAGCCAACCACGAGTACGCCTGAAACGGGGCGTTCTCGGGATTCGCCACGACGAGACCGGTCTCGTTGAGGGGTTCGTACGGCCCGAAGACGGAGTCGGCGACGAAGCCGTAGAGCGCGTCGAAGCCGCTCAGGCCGGGCGCGAACGTGTGGAGATGGCTCGGGGTGAAGAGGTAGTAGCGCCCGTTCCGGACGACGATGTGTGGCCGTTCGAGTTCCTGATTCACGCGTTCGGCGTCGAGAATCGGATCGAGCGGTTGCCAGTCGGTCGGATCGCCCGTCTCCGAGCGTGCGATGCCGATACAGCCGTTGTACGTCCGCTCCGGGTCGGGGTCGTCTATCGGGGTATTACCCTCGAAGAGGAGATACGACTCGCCCGTCGCGGGGTCCTCGAAGAACCACGGGTCGCGAAACGTGTAGATGGGACCGTTCTGGCGGTTCGACTGTTCCTGTGTCTGGTAGCGTTCCCCGTCCGGTTCGAAGAGAACCGACTGTTCCCACGGGCCGTCGATGGACAGTCCGCGTTCGTCCGTCGAAACGGTGCCGCCCGCTCCGACGCAGATTCGTTGTTCGTACGTGAGTTCGGGTTCGTCACGATGACCAGCGGCGGTGTAGTAGGCGTACACGGTGCCGTCATCGTCCAGCAGGGCAGACCCCGCCCACTGTCGGGAGCCGAACGCCTCCCCCTCGGGGAAAATCGGTCCGCCGTAAGTCCACTCGCGCCCGTCCGTCGAGTAGAAGTACCGGATGCGCGCTTCGTCGTGCCGTTTTCCGGGAAGGAGCGACGACGAAGCGGAGAGCGAGAACGCCACTCGATAGCCGTCCACCTCGGCGATCGAGCCGTCGCGCTCGCGGAGAAACCACGTGTCCCAGAGGTGGTACTCCTGGGAGATAGCCCGTTCGGGCGGGTAGATGATCGGTGCCACGGTGTCGGGCGTACGACGAAGTCGGGACGCGTGGTCACGCGTCCACTTTGACCGCCTGTACTCGTCCGGACGGGACATGGATATCCTCTCCTTCTTACTTCACCGACTAAAGCTTCCCTCCTCTTTCGGGTCGGAAGTCCGTTCGGTAAGGTCGTTTACCGCAGACGTCGGAGGTTACGTGTCCCCGTCCGTATCGATGGCTTCCCGTATCTCCTCTCGAACGAGACGACGAAGGTCCGACTCGCTCCACGTCCCTTCGTCGTGTCGGAGCGCGGCGAGTTCCTCGTTCAGCGACGCGATCTCTTCGTGGAGCGTCTTCACCTGATTTCGGAGGCGGTCGGGACCACGTTCGAACTGTTCGGGCGTCAACGTCGGCGTGTCGAGTTCGATATCGCGGGAGACCGGAATCGGGGTGAGGAGCCGTGATCTGGTCACTTGCTTCGCGCTATCGAGGTTCTTTCCGAAGTGACGGGCGAGGTGATCCTGTGCGTAGTCGGGACCGTGAACCAGCGCCACCGTCGACGGCTCGACAGCCCGGGCGAACTTCAACAAGCCGGATTGTGCGGCATGGGCGCTGAGGCCGTCCACCGTTTCGATCCATTCCGTCGGAACGGTCGCTCGGGTGGTCCGCTCGAACCCGTCGTCGGTCTCGACGCGCGTCCACGCCACGGAATCGGAACTCGGCCAGTCCGTCCCGAACGGCGTCGCGTCCGTCGTGGT
>NZ_JBAWAC010000472.1:0-5233 GCF_049589095.1 Haladaptatus sp.
CACCAGAGGGCATCGCCGTCGTACAGGTACCAGAGGGATACCATCCACAGGTTTCCCGACGGGGTCGTACAGGCCAACCGAAGCGGAACGGTCGTCCGCTCGAAGTACTCGATCAGTTCGTCCTTCGACCACACGCCTGATAGTTCGGTCATCGGAAATTCATCGACGATATACGCTCCCGACGACCGAATAACCCGCGATTGTGGAGACGGAAATACCCCGGTGTGCGAAACGTTTCACGTTCCGAACCGGCGACGATGAGTGTAACACCGCTCCGTCGTTATTTTTCCCGCACCCGGTACCGTGTTATGGAGTAGGGTTTAGACTGTCGGGATAGTAACCTGTACTATGGCAGCCAGCCACTCGGCGAGTTCCGACGAGGGGCAGAGAAATGCGGTGACACTGACGGACGTTCGAAAATCGTACTTTCTGGGGGAGCCGGTTCACGCACTCGACGGCGTGAACCTGTCGATTCCACGGGGGGCGTACACGGCAGTGATGGGACCGAGTGGGTCGGGAAAGAGCACCCTCCTCAACCTCATCGGGTGTCTCGACACGCCGACCGAGGGACGCATCTCGATCAACGGACGCGATGTCACTGACCTGTCGGACAAAGAGCGGACGAGGGTTCGTGGGGAGGAGATCGGGTTCGTCTTCCAGACGTTCAACCTGATGCCGCGTCTTACCGCCCGCGAGAACGTCGCGCTTCCGCTCGTGTTTCGCAGCGTCTCACGAACCGACCGCCGGGAGCGGGCCGACGACTTGCTGTACCGGGTGGGGCTTCGCGGTCGGGAGGAGCACCGGCCGAACGAACTGTCCGGTGGCCAGCGTCAGCGCGTGGCCATCGCCCGCGCACTGGCGAACGACCCGGCCATCATCCTCGCCGACGAGCCAACCGGCAACCTCGACAGCGAGACGGGCCAGCAGATAATGGCTCTGTTCGAGGAACTCAACGACGAGGGGAACACCGTGCTGATGGTGACGCACGAGCGTCACATCGCCGAACACGCCGAGCGCGTGGTTCACATCCTCGACGGCACCGTCGAACGGGTGGAGGAGATCGATTCGCGGCGGCGGGTCGAAGGGACGCGGTAGCGAGACAAATGGAGTTCCGCGAAACGCTCCGAATGAGCCTCAGGGCGATTCGAAGCCATCGTGTTCGGTCCTCCCTTTCTGCGTTCGGCGTCGTCATCGGCATCGCCGCCGTTATCACGCTCGTCACGCTCGGCACCAGCCTCCGCGTCGATATCCTCCACGAGTTCACCGGCGGCCACGCCCCGAACGTGTACGTCTGGGCAGGTCCGCCAGGCGGTCAAGCCGGATTCGGTGCACAACCCGTCTTCACCGCCCACGACGTCGACCGACTCCGCCACATCGACGGCGTCGCGACGGTGGTTCCGAGGGGCATCCTCCCCGTCATCGCGCTCTCCCACGGTGGCCAGACGGTGAGCCAAAACCAGATCGTGGCGACGACGCCAGCGCAGTTCCGAACCCGAAAATTCGCTCACGGCGAGTCGTTTCGGCAGGGAAAACGCGAAGTCGTGGTGAACCCGGCGGCGGCGACGATGTTCGACGACACCCTCCGCGTCGGTGACACAGTCGAGATCAGAACGAGCGACGGCAGTACCGTGCGTGCCCGCGTCGTCGGCGTGTTACGCCACTCGAACGGGAACGGCCAGTTCGACAGCGGCGGGTCGCTCCCGCAGGTGTACGTCCCGACACGGCCGTTCTACAGTTCGACGGTGAAGAGTCCGACGCAGGGCACCGACGAGCGTGTCTACCCGCTCCTGACGGTGGTCGCAAAGAACCACGCGACGATTCCGGAAAGCAAGCGGGCGGTAAAAGCCTACCTTCACTCCAGTTCCGACGCGGTCCAACTCACGCCCGACAAGTACGCCATTCGGGTGCGAACCGACCAGGACCTCGTGAATCGGCTGAAGGACGTGCTCACGACGCTGACGACGTTTATCACGAGCATCGCGGTCATCTCGCTCGTCGTCGCGGCCATCGGAATCGCCAACATCATGTTGGTGAGCGTAACTGAACGCACCCGCGAAATCGGCATCATGAAAGCCGTCGGCGCGCAGAACCGCGACGTGCTCCAACTGTTTCTGATGCAGGCCGTCCTGCTCGGCGTCGTCGGGTCGATATTCGGCGTCGCACTCGGTGCCGTCGGTGGGTACGTCGCCACGCAGTACGTCGGTCTGCCGCTCGTCTTCGCGTACGAAGTCGTCCCCCTCGCCATCGGGGTCGGTATCCTCGTCGGCATGATCACCGGTCTCTACCCGGCGTGGAACGCCGCGCGGGTGGACCCCATCGACGCGCTCCGCTACGAGTGAGACGCGCACAACGGTCGAGCGGTTGGCCGCCGAAACGACCGCCATGCACATCGAGGGCATCACGACACGGATGGACTATGGAAAGTAGCGATGTGCAGATTCGGGGTTTGACACCCGGATACGCCCGTTTTCCACCGATGATTTCTCAGCAACGTTAAGAACTCGGACTCCTCCTATTCGGATATGCGAGCCTACCGGGCCAAAGTCGTCGAACCGATTCACCTCCCCGACCGCGACGAACGCGTCGCGAACATCGAAGCGGCGGGCTACAACGTTTTCAACCTCGACTCCGAGGACGTGTTCATCGACCTGCTGACCGACAGCGGGACGGGAACGATGAGCGATGCACAGTGGGCCGCCATGATGCGCGGCGACGAAGCGTATGCGGGCAGTGACAGCTTCAAACGCCTCCAAGAGAGCGTTTCGGACGTGATGGGATTCGACAAGATCGTCCCGGCCCATCAGGGCCGCGGCGCGGAGAACGTCCTTTACGGCGTCACCGTCTCCGAGGGGGATTACGTCCCGAACAACACCCACTTCGACACGACGCGGGCACACATCGTCAACAACGGTGGAAAACCGGTCGATTGTCCCGTGGACGTCGCGCCGGACGACCCCTTCCAGGGCAACCTCGACCCCGACAAGGTCCGCGAGTTGGCCGACGAGGTCGGAGCAGAGAACATCCCCGCTGTCCTCGTCACCATCACGAACAACTCGATGGCGGGCCAACCCGTGAGCATCGAGAACATCCGCGAGGCGCGCGAGGTGGCCGACGAACTCGACGCGCTGCTGGTCATCGACGCCTGCCGGTTCGCGGAGAACGCGTACTTCGTCCAACAGCGCGAAGCCGAGTTCGAGGGCGAAGACGTGGCCGACATCGCCCGCGAGGAACTCTCGTACGCTGACGCCATCGTCATGAGCGGGAAGAAGGACGCGCTCGCCAACATCGGCGGGTTCGTCGGCGTTCGCGACGACGACCTGTTCGAACACGCGAAACAGCGCGGCATCCTCTACGAAGGGTTCACCACCTACGGCGGTCTCGCGGGACGCGACTTGGAGGCGATGGCGGTCGGTCTTCGTGAAGCGGTCACCCAGCCCTACATCGAGTCGCGCGTCGAGCAGGTCGCCGAACTCGGCGACCTGCTCCTCGAAGCGGGCGTTCCGATTTACAGTCCCACCGGCGGCCACGCGGTGTACGTGGACGCGGAGGAGTTCCTGCCGGAAATCCCGCGCGAGCAGTTCCCCGGACAGGTTCTCGTCGGCGAACTGTACCGCGAGGGCGGCGTTCGCGCCGTCGAACTCGGCGAGTTCGCGTTCCCCGGCGAGGACCGCCCGCAACTCGTCCGGCTCTGTCTCCCCCGCCGGACCTACTTCCGCGAGCATCTGGAGCACATCGCCGAAACCTTCGAAGCGGTCGGCGAGAAGCGCGACCAACTCTCGGGCTTGGAAATCGTCTGGGAACCGCCGATGGAGGAACTGCGTCACTTCAGCGCGGAACTCGAACCCGTCGAATAAGCAACCATTGGCCGCCACGTCTCACGAGTCCTCTCGTGAACTATAGCGGCAATAGAGTCACCGTCTCGCAAGCTATTTGACTGCGCTACCGAATTCTCACGTAGCGAACCATCACTCACCGCGACAGATGAACACGAACGATATTCCCATTACCGTCCTGTTCACCGTCGATTCGCTTCGAGCGGACGCCCTGCCGAAGGACGGCGAGATTGCCGACCTCGAACGAGGGGGAACCACATTCGAAAACGCCTTCGCACACGGCAACTGGACGCCGTTTTCCTTCCCCTCGATTCTCGGCGGTGATCACGTTTTCACCGATTCGAGCGACATCGGGCTTTCCGACCGACCGACGCTCGCCGAAACGCTTCGGGACGCCGGAATCCCGACTGCGGGGTTCAACGGCGCGAACGGATTCCTGACCGACCATTGGGGCTACGACCGTGGCTTCGAGGCGTTCGAGACGTTCACGTCGAGCACGACCGACTCGTTTTACAGCAAATACCTCACCGCCCATCCGACCGTTCAGGCGTGGCTTCAAGTCGCGGCGTCGCCGTTCCGGCGACTGCTCGGCGGCGACGGCGGGGCACGAAACGTCTCCCGGATGCAAGACGTGGAGCGTCACGCCATCGACTTCATCGAGCGCGCGGAACCGCCCTTTTTCCTCTGGGTGCATTACATGGACGTTCACACCCCGTACGTCCCCGCCCCGAAGTTCGTCCGCGACGAAACCGGGGTCAACGTCGGGTCGCTGAAGATGCTCAAGGCGCACGCCCAGGTGGGACTCGGTCGGGAGGTCAGCGGCGAGACGCTGGACAACCTCCAGTCGCTCTACCGCGCCGCGATTCGGCAAGTCGACGAGAGCGTCGGGCGCGTCCTCTCGGCGCTTTCGGAGCGGGGGCTACGGGACGATGCGTTCCTCGTCTTCGCGGGCGACCACGGCGAGGAGTTCATGGAACACGGCCACCTCGCTCACTACCCAAAACTGTACGAGGAACTGATACACGTCCCGCTCCTCGTCTCGCATCCCGGCGGCGACGCCGATTCCGACACCGTCGAGCGGGCCGTGGGTCTCGATGCGATTCCGCCGACGATTTGCGACGCGATGGGCGTCGAACACGACTTCGACGGCGAGAGTTTGTTGGACGGGAAGTCGGACTCCACGCCGGTCACGTCCGTCGCCGTTCGCGGGCCGAACGTCACGTATCAACCGATTCCGCGGCGATTGGACGACGGCGAACTCCTCGTGAGCGCCAGGACGCGGGAGTGGACGTACATCTACCACACGGAATCCGAAAAACGTGCTCTGTTGAATAGATGCTGAGCCACGGTTACAGCGGCTCACACAGTGATTCTATGTTAATGATGGCGAACATCAGGAC
>NZ_JBAWAC010000473.1:0-10759 GCF_049589095.1 Haladaptatus sp.
TCGATGAAGTCGCCGCGGTCCGGACCGTAGTCGTAGTAGTAGGAGTGCTCCCACACGTCGAGTGCGAGAATCGGGTGGCTACCCCAGAGTGCGCCCTGGTCGTGTTTGTCCACGACGATGTTTCGTAGTTGATTGCTGAACGAGTCGTAGACGAGGAGCGCCCATCCGCTCGCCGCGGACGCGGCGGCCTCGAACTCGCCCTTCCACGCCTCGTAGGAACCGAAATCCTCCTCGATGCGGTCGGCGAGCGCACCCTCGGGCGCGTCGCCGCCGTCGGGACCCATCGACTGCCAGAACAGGTCGTGCAGGACGTGTCCGCTGCCGTTGTGCGTGACGTTCCGGATGGCACCTGCGGACGACGAGAAATCGTCGGATTCGCGGTTCTCCGCGAGCGTTTCCTCGGCGCTATTCCAGCCGTTGACGTAGCCCTGATGGTGGGTGTCGTGGTGCCACGTGAGCACCTGTTCGGAAATGTGCGGTTCGAGTGCGTCGTAGTCGTACGGGAGTGGTGGTAGTTCGTAATTGCCCATCTGTATCTCCATATCGGAGTAGGTACAGTGGTAGTATGAGGATTTCCTGTAACGAATTCAAGTAGGATATCTGTCAATTGTGGGTGGCGACGATATCGGAAGGGCCGTTCCGAATCGGTCCGATATCGAACATTCCTGTTGGCTGGCCAACGAGACTATGCACATCGGTAGCACACGGCATTCGATGAGTACTACAACTGCAGAGCGACGCGCTCAAGAACTCGATTCCGATGCACAGGCGCTTCTCGACACGCTTGTCGAGGAGGGTGCACCCGACCTGACTCAGCTCTCGCCCGAACAGGCCCGCGCACTGCTCGGTGGACTGTTCACCCCCGACGTCGAGCCGGAGTCGGTCGAATCGGTGAACGAACGAAAGATTCCGGCGTACGCCCGGGACATCCGCGTGCGAATCTACGACCCCGCTCCGGACGAGTCGCTTCCCGCCGCCGTCTACTTCCACGGCGGTGGCTGGGTCGCCGGTGACCTCGACACACACGACGGCGTCGCGCGGTCGCTCGCGAACGAGGGGAACTGCGTCGTCGTCTCCGTGGACTACCGATGCGGCCCGGAACACCCCTTCCCGGGTGCCGTCGAGGACGCGTATCTCGCGACGAAATGGACCGCCGACAACGCGGACGAACTCGGCGCGGGAGACGGCCTCGCCGTCGTCGGCGAGAGTGCGGGCGGCAACCTGGCGGCCGTCGTCGCACAGATGGCCGTCGAGAACGGAGTCGACACGCCCGAAATCGAGCACCAGGTGTTGTTCTACCCCGTCACCGACCACTCCTTCGACACGAAATCGTACGAGGAGAACGCGGACGGCTACTTCCTGACCGCGAGAGGGATGGTGTGGTTCTGGAACCACTACCTCCGGGACGACATCGACGGCACGAACCCGCGTGCATCTCCGCTCCGCGCCACGGAACGGGTTCTCTCGGAACTACCACCGACGACCATCTTCACCTGCGGATACGGCCCGCTCCGCGACGAGGGGTACGCCTACGCCGAAGCGCTGTCCGACGCCGGTGTCCCCGTCGAGCACACGAACTACGACGGCATGATTCACGACTTCGCCAACATGCGTCGCCTCGCCGACCCGTTTCCGGGCGTCGAAGCCGCGGAGGACGTCCGTCAGCGGGCCGGTAAAGCGCTCCGCGGCGCGTTCGACTGAGACCACGACGAACCCCGAAACGATTCGACGCGAATCGGCATCCGAATTCACTCAGCACCTCCGATGCCATCAGTGATAACATGTGTGTTTATTACGCCATTTGATCGCGCGTTTCGCTCGCCAGGATAATAGCGTTCATACAATTGGGGAAACGATGTACCCATATGCCAGAATCGACCTACGTTATCGGTCACCAACAGCCCGACACTGACACGATCTGCTCTGCACTCGCCTACGCAGGGTTGAAACAGGCACAAGGAACGGACGCGATTGCCGCACGCGCCGGTGAACTGAACCCCGAAACCCAGTTCGTCTTGGAACGCTGGAACGTCGAGAGTCCGACCCTCCTCGAAGACGCGGACGGGGAGCAACTGATTCTCGTCGATCACAACGAGTACAGCCAGACCGTCTCCGGGGCGCGGGATGCGGAAGTCGTCGAAGTCGTGGACCACCATCGGATCGGCGACGTGAAAACCAGCGGTCCGATCTTCTTCCGAACCGAACCGGTCGGCTCCACCGCTACCATCCTCACGGAACTGTACGACGAGGCGGACGAGGAAATCGATTCCCAGACGGCCGGTCTCCTCCTCAGCGGACTGCTGAGCGACACCGTGGTTCTTCGATCCCCGACGACGACAGAGCGGGATCGAGTCGTCGCCGACCGACTCGCGGACATCGCAGGCGTGGATTACGAGGAGTACGGAAAGGAACTGCTCCAGCGGAAGAGCCAACTCGGCGAGAAAAGCCCACGCGAGATGGTGGTGGGCGACTTCAAGGAGTTCGAGTTCGGCTCGGAACTGGTCGGTATCGGACAGGTCGAAACGGTCGAACCGGACGTGGTGTTGGAACAGCGCGAGGAAGTGCTCGCCGCGATGGACGACGTGACCGCGGAGCGGGAGTACACCGTGTTCCTGTTGCTCGTCACGGACCTCCTGGAGGAGGACTCCACCGCACTGGTCGCCGGAGACGGTGTGGACACCGTGGAAGCGGGACTGGATGCGACGTTCTCGGACCGCGAAGCGTTCCTGCCCGGCGTGATGTCCCGCAAAAAGCAGGTCGTCCCGCCGCTCGAAGACGCGTTCAACTGATTCGACGGCAGGGGTTTTGAGTGCCCCTCGTTCGTTATTTTGTGCATCTCCGTGTTGTCACGCTCGTCAGCTCTCGCTCTCGTCGAGCACGTCGCTGATTCGGTCCGGTTGGAACGCCTCGTCCGGCATCGCGTCGAACCACGCGGCGTCCTCGATCGTTTCCCCCTCGATTCCGAGTTCGTCGCCGACGGTTCCATCGTCGGCCGCGGTTGCGTGGTAGAACACGGTGTACTCCCCGTCGTACCGTTCCCCTTCGTGTTCGTACTCTCCCTGGGGTACCAACCACGATCGACCGAGTTCGATTTCGATGCCGGTTTTCTCTTCGACTTCCCGCACGGCGGCGTCCTCCCACTCCTCGTCGGGTTCGACCCCGCCGCCCGGGAACCCGTAGCCGTCCATCCATCCGTTGCGAACCAGGAGCAGTTTCCCGGCGTCGTTCGTGACTGCAACGGCGACGCCGCCGCGGAGTCGGCTTCTCGATTCGACGACTCCCAACTCGTCAGCATCCACCGCTCGGAGTTCGGTCTCGAACCGGACTCCGTCGGCTTCGAGGAGTCGTTCGATGTATTCGTCCATATTTCACGAGATCTGTCGGTCAGTACGAATGCATTGTGTACGACGATCCCGATGACCATCGGACGAATAGTTCATTAACTCAATCACGTTCCAGCTGATAGTTCACCGATCCATTTAACGGAACGGAGAACCAGAGTAACACGAACACAGATGGTCCTCGATTCCTTCACGACCCTCGCCGTGGCGCTGGCGGTCGTCGTGGGTCTCGCGTTCACGTACTTCGGCTACTCCTTCGTGACGCAACTCACGTCGCTCGTCGGCGGCCTCGGCGGTGCCCTGTTCGGTAGTTTCGCCGCACGAACGCTCGCCCCCGGATTCGGCATCGCTCCGCACGACATGTTGCTCGTTTCGCTGGTCGGCGTCCTCGTCGGCGGGTACATCGGTAGTCGCTTGGCCCGCTCCGCACAGCGGTTCGCCATCGTCGGCGTCTGCGTTATCGCCGCCGCGTCGGTCGCCTACTCGTCGTTCAGCGGCGGTGGTGAACTGGGAGGTCTCTCGGTTCCGCTGCTTACCGGAGCAGTCGACCCGGTCGTCGGGTCGCTGTTCGTCGCCGCCGTCGTGGGTATCCTCGTCTGGCAGTTCTACCTCCCGTTCCTGACGGTCGTGACGAGTCTCTTCGGCGCGACCATCCTCCAGGAACTCGCTCGCCAGTGGGGCGACATCCTGCCCGTCTTCCACGCCAACGTGTGGTCCACGCTCGGGTCCAACGAGGTGCTCTGGTTGCTCCTCGTCGGGTCGGGCATCCTGATCCAGTATCGGCGCTATCGCAAGGTGGGGTCCTACCGGCGTCTACGGCGACTCTCACCCGGCCGAATCCGGTGAATTCGGCCGAGGCACGTTTAATTCTTTTACTTGTTGATAAAATATTTTTACATTATTCGCGGATTTTCACCACAAAGCTTTCACCAAAGGTTGTGGAAGAGAGTATCGAACTCACATGTCCATCTGGCTGGTCTCATACAAGTTCCGAGATGGAAGTGTGGTCCGCCGTACCCTCGACGCCCAGTCGATCAACGAGGCGTACGACGTATCTGCCCTCCCAGAGATGCTCGGCGACCGAGTCCTCGATTCGATAGATATCGAGGAACGGGAGTCGTCGAACGTTCTCGGAACATCGATCCGATTCGGTAGCGAGGAAGAGTGCACGCAACCAACGCCCCAGAAGACGGTGGCCGAACCCGCCGGGCAGACACGAACCATCGCCCAGCGGGATACCTCGTGACCGCGTTCAGTCGGCCGATTCGGCGAAGAACTCCTTGACGACCGTCTCCTCCGCACGGTGGAGCACGACGCTCGCCGTCGATTTGCTCACGTCCAGCGCGGCGGCGAGGTCAGTGAGCGAACAGTCACGCGGGGTATCGTAGTACCCTCGTTCGAGCGCTTCGACCATGAACCGCCGTTGCCGGTCCGTCAGCAGGTCGGTCGGGTCCGTCGATTGTGTGACCGAGACGACTTCGAAGGCGAAGCCGGTGGCTTCCAACTCGTCCCTGAAGTCCGACAGCCGACCCTGTGTCGTCGTCAAGTCCGTGAGTATCCACCCGTCCTGCACGAGGAGCGGGAACTGCGGTAGGTTCCCCGACGAAAAGACCGCACGGAGCGGCGGGGGAACGAACGGGAGAAGGTACTGAATCAGGGCCGTGTGCTCGTCGGCGTGGAGCACCTCGTAGGACATGGGACTCCGTTCGAAGAGGTCGACGACGGCTTCCGGATTCGCCATCGTCGCCTCCAAAATCACGTACAACCCCTCTCCCGTCGGGTAGTTGCTCAGGATTCGAAACTCGTCGTCTGGATGGTTGGCCGTGAACCCAAACAGGTCGAACGGCCGGGTTCCGGGCGGCTTGAACTTTACGCGGGCTTTGGGCATGATCGGTCCTCGTTTACTGTCTACTGCAGAGTTGGTCGTCCCCACACATAGCTGAGTCAGTCGTTCCTGCCAGATGTGCGTTTGGCGATTGCGAAATCGAGCAGGATCTGCACGACGAAGACTATGACGGCGATGACGACGATGTCGAGCAAACTGTACGGGGAGTTCGCGACGTAATCGTACGCGAGTATCCCGACAACAACCGCCAGAACGGAGGAAACTCGGCTCTGAAATGATTTTCCGATGATGTCCATGGCGGTAATGTTGTATATATTACAATAGTTTTGTCTATCTGAGTTCGCACCAGACGAAAGTACGACTGGCCCGACGGGGAGTGCCGAGACTTCGCCGAAACGTAGTTTCATACTCGAAACGAGGACGAGCACTCCCATCCCATTTCGCTCGAACATGTTCGGGGACGACTACGAGCGACTCTTCTCGGACTGCTACCAGGTGACCGGCGTTCCGAAGGAGTAGTCCATCCGGCAGGCTTACTCCGCTTCGAAATCCACGTTCCTGAACGCTTTCAGCACGACCTTGCTCAGCGCCGGGTGGATGTGAATCGTCCCGGTCACGTCGTCCACGGTTCCCGAACCGCTCGCCAACGCGAGAAGGACCTCGTGGATCAGCGTCGAAGCGTCCGACCCGACGATGTGACAGCCCAAAATCTCCCCGTCCGGCGCGGCGAGTACCTTGACGAACCCGTCCCGGTCCTTGAGCGCGTTCCCCATCACCGTGTCGCGGTAGTCACAGCACCCGACGACGTACTCTTGCCCAGCCTCCTCCAACTCCGCTTCCGTTTCTCCTGTGCCCGCCACCTGCGGCGAGGTGAAGATGGCGTGACCGATGCCAGCGTAATCGACCGCCTCGCCCTTCCCATCGAGAGCGTTTTTGACGACGTACTTCACCTCGTGGTCGGCGGCGTGTTTGAAGTGGTAGGGTCGGATGCAGTCCCCGTGTGCCCAGACGTTTTCGGCGCTCGTTGCCAGATACTCGTTCGTCTCGACGTACCCCCGGTCGTCGAGGTCGATACCGGCCGCGTCCGGGTCGAGTCGGTCGGTGTTGGGTCGGCGGCCGGTTGCGACGAGCAGTTCGTCGGCGGTGACCGCGATGGGTTCCCCGTCGTCCGACGTCGCGGTGACCGTCACCTGTCCGTCCGCCTGCGTGACCGCTGTCGCCTCGTAGCCGACGTGAACCGTGTGTCGGCGGCGGGCGATTTCGGTGAACGTCTCGGCCACCTCGCGGTCTTCGGACGGAACGAGCACGTCGCTCCGACCGATGATGGTGACGGCCGTGCCGAGGGCTTCGTAGAAGTAGCCGAGTTCGGCGGCGATGTAGCCGCCGCCGATGACGACCAACCGGTCGGGCAGCCTGTCGAGACGGAGTGCGTCCGTACTCGTGAGGTAATCCACGTCGTCCAGTCCGTCGATGGGTGGAATCGCCGGGCGCGCTCCGACGGCGACCACGACTTTCTCCCCCCGGATTTCCTCGTCACCGACGCGGAGGGTACGCTCGCCGACGAATCTGGCCTCGCCCCGATACAGCGTGATGGTCTCGCGCTCCTCGATGGCGTGTCTCAGTTCGTCCGATTTTCCGTCGGTCATCTCCGTCACTTCGTGGACGATTCGTGGGAAGTCGATACGGTCGAGGTCGGCGTCGATACCGAACTCTCCGGCGTGTCTGACCGTCTCCGCCACGTCCGCGCGGTGGATCAGCGTCTTCGACGGGTTACAGCCACGATTGACGCACGTCCCGCCGAGCGGCCCGCGTTCTATCAGTGCCACGCTTTCCCCCCGGTCCGCGGCGGCGAGCGCGACTTTGTTCCCGGTTCCCCCGCCGATGACGACGATCTCGTAGTCATCCATTTCGTTCACCTCGAACCCCTTACGGCGGGGGTGATCAAGAACTTCCGCACCGAGGAAACGCTACAGAATCTTGTTCCCGCCGACGGTCACTTTCACCGAATCGACCGTTTTCCCGTCGTAATCGACGGCCGAGAGGGTGGATTTCCCGACCGGGACGAACACCGTCTTCGAGGTTTGTCCGCTCTGGACGGTGCCGGTGTCGAACTCGCTCCCGCTCGAACTGATGACCGTGAGTTCCCGAACGCCGTACTCCGTCGTCGCCGCAGGGGTGAGACTCACGCTCGCGCTCACCCGGCCGCTGGCCCACGGTTCGGTGACCGAAACCTTCTCGAATATCTTCGATTCCTTCGACCCCGAAACGTGTGCTTTCGGATCGAGCGTCACGCAACCGCTTGTCCCGACGAGTCCGGCCGCGGCGACGACACCGAGGAACGTTCGACGTGAACGCCGATTTTTCGATTCGCCCGCGTCGTTTCCCGTCATCGCTGTGAATCCCTCAGGATGAGCGGCCCGATGGCCAGCGTCCGTTTTGCGACCGTCGCGATGCGGAGGATGTAGGAGACCAAAAGCATGAACGGGATGAGCGACACCGTGAACGCCCCGGCGACGACCAACAGGATATCCGAAAATCCGAGGGTCGTGCCGGTGAACGTCCCGCTTCCGACGAAGGCGAGCATCGACCCCGCAACGAACAGTGCGGGAATCGCGGCGTACAGAATCAACTGCGAGAGGTCAATGAGCGCCCACTGAAAGTAGAGCGTCTTGATGTGCTCGCGCGCCGGGCCGAACATCGACAACGAAGTCTTCAACTGCTCGAACTTCCGGTGTTGGTCGTCGGAGAGGTCGTCCCCGTACTCGTCACGCATCCGCTCGACGTGGAAGATCTTCCACGAATAGTTGAAGTTGAGCGCCGCGAACAGCACGTCGAAGGTACCGAACTTCGCGCCGTCGAGTTGCTCTTTTACCGTGTCGGCGTTCCCCGTGAGGCTGTCGATGAACTCGTCGAGTTCGTCGAGCAGGTCGCTGTTCCCGTTCTCGCTGACTGCGTCCCGAAGCTCGTTCGCCCGGCGTTCGGTCGTGTCCAGTATCTCCTGGAGGAACTTCGACGGGTCCGAGGGCGTCGTGTGGCCGATCATCTCGCTGACGAAGCCTCGAAAGTCCATGGCGTCGCTCATCCGTCCCCGTTGATCGCCGAGCGGGCCGTTCTCCTGTGAGATGACCAACTGGGTGATGGTCACGACGAGCGTCGTCGCGGTGATGTTTGCACCGAGCAGGGTCGAGAACATCGTCTCGATGGTGTCCGTCGTCGCGATTGCGGATTTCAGCGGCGGATACAGAAACGTCCCGGCGAGGACGAACGCGATGAAAAAGAGCACCGCCATCGACCCCGTGATGACGAGCCGTCGTGCTCCGAGGGCGAGCCAGAGTTTGATTCGACTCTCGCCCGCCCGCTCGCGCATCGTGTTGGCGGTGCTGATTTCGTTATCATTGTCGTTGTCGTCTTTCTCACTCATCTTCGTCGTCGTCACCCCTCCACGCCGGTCGCTTGAAGACGAGGTATTTCGTCCCCCCACCGACGTACTCGATCGTCGTCACCAGCTCCCAGCCGTCTTCACCGAGTTCGTTCAGGTCGTTGATGGGGTCGATGGATTCCTTCTTCGTACTCCCCCTCGGCGGCCTGATGGTGTGGTACTCCCACTGCTCGGTCGCGCGTTTCGCCATGGGTTTGATTCGGGGAAGGGAATGAATAGAATTGTGGCCTTTCGCTTTCTCGGATTTTCCGACTACAGGTCCAGGAACTCCTCCGCGTTCTCCCAGAGGATCTTGCGTTGGACGTCGTCAGGGAAATCCAACTCCTCGAACTGGTCCAGCCACTTCTGCGGTCGAATCATCGGGTAATCGGTCCCGAACATAACCTTGTCCTGCAACAGCGTCTTCGCGTAGTGGAGCACCTGGTCGTCGATGTACTTCGGGAGCCAACCGGAGAGGTCCATGTAGACGTTGCCCTTCTGCTGGCAGATGGCGAGTTGCTCTTTCTCCCACGGGAAGGCGGGATGGGCGAGCAGGATTTGCAAGTCGGGGTGTTCGGCTGCGAGGTCGTCTATCATCATCGGGTTCCCGTACTTGATCTTGAGTCCACGGCCACCGGGTGCGCCCGCGCCGAGTGTCGAGTTACCGCCGTGGAAGACGCAGGGCACGCCGAGGTCCTCGATGGTCGAGAACAGTTCCTCGTGTTCGGGGGCGCTCGGGTCGAAGCCCTGTGCGATTTGCTGGAACTTGAACCCGGAGAGGTCGAGGTCCTCGACGACTCGATGGGCTTCTTCCACGCAGTCGTCTTTGAGCGGGTCCACGCTACCGAAGCCGATGAAGAAGTCGTCGTACTCGTCGCGGATTTCGGCGACGTAGTCGTTCGGCACCGGTGGGTTTCCGGTGTTCGTCTCCGCGTCCCATCCGAGCAGGATCGTCCTGCCAATTCCGGCCTCGTGGTACTCTTCGACCAGTGAGTCGTAGGTGTCCGTCTCCATCTTCGCGCCGAACTTGTTCGCCGCGTCCTCCATCATCTTCCCGCCCGCGTCCTCCAGGAACTCCTTCGTCGGCTGGTGGGCGTGCGTGTCGATGATTCGTGGCTCGTCCTCCTCGGCAAGTACGTCGAGCGTCATACCTGAGCGTTCGCCGGAGAGGTGAAAAAGATGGACGACACGGAGCTGACCGTCGGATCGAACCGAAGAGCGATGGATGTAGCTATACCACTACTGACAATGATTACTATTTTTAGTAATAGAATCACGAATTGATTTTATGGATTATTCTTCCCTCTCTGTTGAAGATGCCCGAGACTCCCGACACACCTGACACACCCAGCGAACGAACCGCGACGCTCCACCGGCGGACGTACCTCAAAGCCGCGACCGGCTCGCTGGCCGCGGCTGGTGCGTTCACCGGGCTAGCCACCCCGATTACCACGCCGAACGACGCGGACACGGATTCATCCGACCTAGCCGACCAGACCGTGACCGCCGACGAGTTCCAGTACGACACCACCTACGACGTCGTGGACGACCTCGGAATGGACCCGACGGGGGAAGAGCCGATCGACGACATCCTCGGAAATCACTTGGAGAGCAACACGAAGTTGGAGTTCCCGCAGGGAACCTTCCGCGTCACCGAGTATACGTTCGACTACGGAAACGGACTCCACGACTTCGGGATGGTCGGCGTCGAATCCGGCGCGACCATCGTCCTCGACACGTCGGACGACGTCACGTCGAGTTCCGGTGCGGCGTGGCTCTCGCTCGGCGGGGGCGGGTCGTCCAACATCCAGTACGAAGGCCTCCGTCACGAGGCCGGAAACGCGCCCGAAGCGCCGCGGATGCAGATCAACGTGGACGACGGCTTGTTGGTGCGGGACGTGCTCCACCGCGGCGTCCACGACGGCTCGAAAGGCCCGTTCATCTTCGGCATCTTCACAAAAGACGGCTCGGGGCTCATCGACGGCCTTCACGCCCCCGACGGCGCACCCGACGGCAGCGGTGCGGTCGGACTCTTCGTCCACCAGTACACGAAAGGGAACCTCGAATGCAGGGACTGCTGGATCGAGGGCTTCCCGAACAACGGCCTCTACGAGTCGAAAAAGAGCACCGGGACGGTGACGGTGAACGGCGGGC
>NZ_JBAWAC010000474.1:0-2103 GCF_049589095.1 Haladaptatus sp.
GCCGTTCACCGTCACCGCGCCGTCGGTCGGTCGCAACAGCGTGACGAGCGTTCGAATCGTCGTCGTCTTCCCGGCGCCGTTCGGACCGAGGAAGCCGAAGAACTCGCCCTCCGGAACGCGCATGTCCACGCCGTTGACGGCCTCGGTACCGTCGGGGTAGACGACGTGAACGTCCTCGGCGCGAATCGCGTCGGTCATCTCGGACCCTCCGTCCGCTCTGGTTGGGGTGTAAGGATGTGTTTCATCACGCCCTTTGCTTTCGCTTCTGTAGTCATATACTATGGAGTCAGTAGTAGTGTATCGACTATAGAATCTGTAGTAATGGAACCTTCGGCGATTCAATCGCCATCGCCGTCGAGGTCGTAGACCGACGCCCACTCGTAGAGGTGGATGAAAACCGGCGCGAGACCGTTGGCGGCGTCGGTCGGTTCGTACTCGACTCGCGGCGGTATCTCGTCGTAGGAGTGGCGGGTCAACAGTCCCGCGTCGGTGAGCTCCGAGAGCCGTTTGGAGAGCGTCGTCGGCGACACGTCGAGTCGGTCTTCGAGGTCGGAGAATCGAAGCGGTCCCTCGTTCAAGGAGAAGAGGTGGAGAACGGGGAGGGCGTAGGCACGGCCGAGTAGCGTGAACAGTTCCGCGACCGTCTCCTTTTGCTCGGGTTCCCCGTACTCATCGAGTTCGTCCCGATACCGTCGTCCGCGTTCGATGATCGCCTCCGCGTCCGGAATGCCGTCGTCCATACGGTCGCTACGCATTCGGTAGCCATAGCGTTCTCGCACCTCCCTCGAACCCGAACCCGTTTCGTCCCGACTAGTATCCCCCATTAAGAGATTTCATATAGCGTTATAGGATTTATTCAGAAGCAGCCGCGTAGTACCTCGTTTTCCATCGTTCGAATGGAGACGACGTATATCCGCGGATAGCAGCGTTTCACGGCACCGAGTCATTCGAATGCGAATCGAAAACACAACCGAACTCGGATCCAGCGACCGATCGTAACGGGAAACGTCAACTACGTCAGCGTGCCAGTCCGAGAACCGATTTCGCCGCGCGTTCCACGTCGTCCGTCGCCGCTTCCGGCGCGTACACGCCCAACCGCCACTGCGTACGCTGTGACTCCTGCAATCCCTGCACCAGCGGGGACTGGTCGGCCAGCCGCCTGATTTCGCCGTTGACTACCACCCGACTCGACGATTCGGGCATGCTCGGTTCGCCGGGCGTGTCGAGTAGGACGTGTTCGGGTTCGACTCCGGCCTTCGCGGCGATGTCGCGCTCGAACTTCCGAACCGACTCGTGGCTCGCCGTCACGACGTCGTCCGGGACCGCCCCCCATTCGGCCCACACCGCGCGTTTGAACAGGTTTCGTTCGGCGATTCGGTTCGCGATTGTCGACGTCTCCTCGCAGTTTCGGAGCGCCGCGAGCAGTTCGGCGTCGGTGAATCGCTGGAATCTCTCGGACGTTATCTCCGTCGAATCCAGCAGTCGCTCGCTCGTCCGTTCCAGCATCGCACCAGCGATTCGGGAGACGTGGTGGCGGTAGACGGTGGCGTTCATCAGCGCGCGGGCGACGAGGAGGCTTTCCGCGGTCTGCACGTTTCCGTCCGCCAGCACGAGGTTGCCGTCCGCGAACCGGAGTGCGCTGAGTAGGCGACCGTAATCCACGGTTCCGTAGGGAACGCCGGTGTGGTGAGCGTCGCGCACGAGGTAGTCCATTCGATCCACGTCGAGGTCGCCCGCCACGAGTTGGCCGAGTTCGCCCTCTCCAGCGACGAGTGCGGCGATTTCCTTCGGATCGAGGTCGTGGCGTTCGAGAACGTCCGCGAGGCCGTTTCCGTCGAGCAGGTCCCCGACTTCGTCGTGATGTCTGCCCAGTCGCCGCTCGATGATGTCCTCGGTCTGGTGGCCGTAGGGGCCGTGCCCCACGTCGTGAAGCAAGGCCGCGGCTTGCACCGCCGTCGCTCGGCGGTCGTCGATTCCGAGGCGGTCCACCGCTTGCCCCGCGAGGTGGGTGACGCCGATACTGTGTTCGAACCGCGTGTGGTTCGCCGACGGATACACCAGCCGAACCGTACTCAACTGCTTGATGTGTCGCAAGCGCTGGAC
>NZ_JBAWAC010000475.1:0-2913 GCF_049589095.1 Haladaptatus sp.
TCTTTACCGTCATCGTGACGCTCGCGACCGCCGGATTCTGGGCAGTTGGATCCGCGGCTTCGGCGACGTACCTCGGGACGACGTTCATCAAAACGAACACTGAACTCATGACCGTCTTCACTGCAACGCTCATCGCGGGCATCGTCGCTGGCGTGCTGTTCTGGTTGTACTTCCGGCGTCAACTCGCTGCGAACGCCGACCGATCACGGGGGAGTAGCACGTGAGTTTTCACTCGCCCGTTCACGTTTCGGAACGCCGGGAGGATCAGTTGGTTCGGCTCCTCCAGGCGGCGATGGTCGCTATCCTACTGATCGGCCTCTGGCAGGGGAACGCCGGTATCGTGGTGAACTCCGGTATCGGTTTGCTCGTCACGTTCCTCCCCGCGCTCTTCGAGCGAAATTACCGTGTCACGATGAACGGCGGAATCGTGCTCTGGATCTCCGTCGCGATGTTTCTACACGCGTTCGGGACGCTATCGGTGCCCGCCTTGGGTTTCATCAGCCCGTACAAGTCGACGTGGTGGTGGGATCACATGACGCACGCACTGTCCTCTTCGCTCGTCGCCGGTGTCGCGTACGCCGTGACGCGAGCGCTGGAAGAACACACGGAGTACATCGTGATGCCACCCAGGTTCATGTTCGTCTATCTCCTGTTGTTCGTCATGGCGTTCGGCGTCATCTGGGAACTCATCGAGTTCTACGTCGGCGTCGTATCGAGCCTCGTCGGCGTCGGAAAAGTCCTCACCCAGTACGGACTGGACGATACGATCTTGGACCTGTTCTACAACACGATCGGCGGATTGCTCGTCGCGACCTTCGGAACCGCCCACCTGTCCGATCTATCCGATCAGCTACGGGCGCGGATGGACTCCGCGAACCGATAGGTGGTTTTCTTCCGTAGCGAGTTCCACGACGTCGTCCTCTCAAAACCATAATATCGATACGGGACGACGAAACGAGCAAATGGAGAACGATGCGCCCTCGATCGGCATCCTCGGCCTCGAAACGCACGGAACGAACTACGCCGAGGTACTGACCGCATTGGACTGTCCTCCCGTCTGTGGCGCGGATGCTGATCCGACCGCTCGTCGCGAGTTCCGGGAGCGATTCGATGCCACGACCTACGAGAACCTTTCGGACCTCCTCGAAGCCGATCTCGATGCCGTCATCGTTTGTACTCCCACGAAGTTCCACGAACCGACGGCGACGGCCGCGTTGGAACACGGACTCGACGTCTTTCTGGAGACTCCGCTCAGCCACGACTTGGAATCCGCGGAGAACATCGCCGCGGTCGCCGAGAAAACCGATAACATCTGTATGGTCGGCTTCTACGAGCGGTTTCGAAACATCTGTGACGTCACGAAATCGTACATCGAGGAGGGATACTTCGGGGAGATAATTCACATTCACGGGAAGTTCGTCAGGCGGCGCGGCGTTCCGGGCCGAGGGACGTGGTACACCTCGAAGGACATCGCGGGCGGCGGTGCCCTCATGGACATCGGCGGACATCTCCTGGACCTCCTGTTGTACTTCTTGGAGTGGCCCGAACTCTCCGATATCATGGCGACGTCCCGGTCGGATTTCGGCCATCACAAGGACTATTCGTACATCTACATGTGGGGGGACGACGGGGACGCGAAGATGTACGACGTCGAGGATTCGGTGACCGCGTTCTGTCAGTTCGATACGGATACGACCGCGACAATTGAAGTCGCGTGGGCGACGAACACCGAATCCGAACACTCCTACACCATTCGTGGGACCGAAGCGGGTGCCTTCCTCGATCTCACGGACACGTTGCCCGAGGTCGAACCGGTCCCGGATCGACGGAACCATCTCGAACTGTACGAAGCGCGAAGCAATGGCACCGACCACTTCGTGAACTCGGACGTTGTCGCCCCATCGAACTACGCCTATCACGACGAGTTACGCATGTTTATCGACGCCGTTAGATCCGGCGACCGACCGGAGGCGAACAATATTCACCAGGGTCTCGCAGTCCAACGCATTATCGACGAAATCTATCGCGCCGGTACCGACGACTGAGTATCCTTTCCGACGACTGTTCGCTCGTCGATCGCTCCCGGTCTCGCCTTCGAGAGCGAGGGATACAACCGAATTGCCGACCACGCTCGGTGAAATCGATATCCTTTCGGAACGTATTGACACGTGTTACCTATTTGCGCATGTGGGTTACTACAATTGATTTTTGTGCTACCGGAACGTGTTTTATCTACCCGCCGAATGGTACAGGTGCACTCTCACCACTTGCCAGGGCGCTTTCCCAAAGTCAGCTATGCGACGCTGCCGCACTCGGCTGGTGGTGAGGGTTTTGCGGTAAAATCGTTCTTCGAGGAGTGAATACCGGTGGTGCGACTATGAGCGGTGAAACTGTGAGTGGAAGTGGAGAGGTCTATTTCCGGAAGACATCCATGCGCCCACGGATCGACTAGAAACCAGTCAGAAACCGATTCGAAGCGGTTGAAACGGTCAGGAACCGGTCGAATCGACCGAGGAATCGCGTTCTATCTCTCCAATGCACAATATCGAACGATGTTGGACAAAAATGCCCAATTAATTTCTTAGTAGTGGCTCCTGTTTACCGACTCGTCAAGAGCAGTAGACACAATTACTCCTTGCGATGTCAGGGTGACTGTTCTTGTGGGAGGAGTGATTCAGATGGACACAACAGAATCCGGGATGGGATCGTCGAAGAAAAACGCGGCTCGCTTCATGAGCACCCGAATTCTCACCGCGATTGCGGAGCGAGATGATCGATCGATAGACGACCTTCGCCCGCTGTACGAGGTGATCGATCCGGACGCACTCGACGCGCTCTTTGCACCGCGAATGGACGGGTCACTACGGGGTGGTGGCTCCGTCTCGTTTCCGTATGCGGGATACGTGGTAACGG
>NZ_JBAWAC010000476.1:0-2821 GCF_049589095.1 Haladaptatus sp.
CGAAGAACAGGATGCAAGGGAAACTGTTCAGGGAGACGTTCCCGAAGAAGATTCTCGGAACGGCGAACATCATCGAGGTGAACATGCGACACATGTGAACCGGAACCGATCGGACGTATACGCTCGATGTGTTTCGTCGAACGCGTTGGCTTCATCGTCGGGCCTGAGTATCTCATCCCGAACGTCGGCGGGATCACCTCGAAACCGACCGTCGAAACCGAGTGATTCGTCGCGAACGTCGCATAACGGACGGCAGGTGTGTTCTGGATACCGGAATTAAGAGACGCGATAATGGGGTAACTATCCACCTGAAACTCCCAACAACAGTCGAGGGAAATCTCACATCGAAGGATCCGATATTAATTTTCAATAAGGGTGGAAGATATTGGTTCCGATGACGATAACGATGGAACACGACGATTCGGTAGTGGAGGTACCGTTACACGACCACGTCTGTAACGGTGGAAACGAAACGGATGTTCCTGGACGATGGGGTTGTTCGTGTTTTATATTTATTCCATCTTCTCGAGATAAGTACTGTTACGTGCTTAAACGCCGACATCATTGAATCCCATACCTGTCGGAAGATTTGTTGCATTCACACGCCTTATCCAAATTACACCACAGTCTGGGGAAGAAGGTAGAATATGTGAACAATTACAGCCGAAAACAGTAACGTTGTCATTAATTCAAATACAGAATGGCAATCGTCGAACTGTTCGGCCGAATCTCGTCGAAGTCGACTGTGAGTCCGAGCTGCGCAGTCGCCGCGTTTTCGACCGCACGTGACGTCGGAGTGGTGAGTCTACCTCCGATACGCCTTCACTGCTCGGTACCGTAGAGTCCGTACTCCGTCCAATTTCGGGAGTGAATGTCCGAATCTTCGATACTCGGGAGCGTTAGGGAGAGCACAAAAATGTTCTGAAGTACAGAACGGGTCCGATGGGAAGGGGCGCGATTTCGTGATTCAAACGGGTTGTTGACCAGTTGTTGGCGATTATGTTCCCTCATGCAGAACAAATTGCACATCCCTCAGATTAAAAGATCCTCAAAACACCGCATGATGGTCGAACAGAACTGGATTCGCGGGAAGGCGTTCGATGGGTCCACCCCCATCGGCCCGGTCGTCGCGCCGCCTGAGGACGTTCCAGACGACGCGACGGTCGAACTGCGGTTGAACGGGGAGGTAAAACAACGGTCCTCTCGCGTCGAGTTCATCTTCTCCGTCCCGGAGATAATCGAGGAGATCACGGCGTACATGACCCTCGAACATTTCGACAGCGCGGATCAAAACCGCGGAATCACTTCGTCGCCGAACAGTTCCATTCCCGTCGTTCCCGGGAAATCGAGGAACAACAATTGAAGTTTGTCGAATCCGAGGCTGCGAATCGTGCCGATCTGCCCGGCAACCTCCGACGGTGTTCCGATTAGGAAGCCGCCTTTCTCCCGAGCGTCGTCGGCGTCCGATAGCTCATCGTCCATATCGGACTCCTCGCCCCACGGAAGCGGGAAGATTCGGTCGCAGTACTCCCGCAGTTCGTCTTCGTCCTCGCGAACCAGAACGTGGGCGAGCCACGAGCGCTCAACGTCGTCCGGGTCGCGTCCTTCCGCTCGCAGGTATTCGTCGAACTTCCGAACCTTGAATTCGATGGGCTTCCCCCGAGCACGCGCGCTGATTTCGACGTTCCACTCGTCTGCATACTTCGCGGCGAGCCGCAGCATCCGCGGACCGGCACCGCCAATGACGAGCGGCGGATACGGCTCTTGCACCGGTTTCGGCTCGTTGTATGCGTCCTCGATGTCATAGTGGTCCCCGTGGAACGTCGGGGCGTCCTCGGTAAACATCGTTTGGAGAACCTGTATCGTCTCCTCCAGCATGTCGATCCGGGTGTTGACGTCCGGGAAGTCGAAGCCGTATGCGGCGTGTTCCTCCTCGTGCCATCCCGCACCGAGGCCGAGTCGAAGGCGACCCTCGGAAAGGACGTCCACCGTCGTTGCCATCTTCGCCAACAGTGCGGGGTTCCGATACGTGATCGACCCGACGAGGGGGCCGAGGTCGACGTCGTCGGTTCGCTCGGCGAGCGCGCTCAGCAGCGTCCACACCTCGAACTCCTCCCGTCTGGGGCCGAGCATGAAGTGGTCGGGTGCCCAGAGGCCTTCGAGTCCGGATTCGACGGCCGAGTCGGCTCCGGCGAGCACCGAGTCACGGTCCAGCGCGTCGTAGAGCGGCGCGTCTCGATGGACGCCCACACCGGCGTAACACTGCACCATCCAGTCGAATTGCATGGATACACTGGTTCGTCCCAAGATGTTAAGTGTTCGGCCAAAATGTTTGATCCGTAATGAGACTCGTGGAGATACAGTTAATGCCGGTTTCGAACCTCCCCCTCGTAACCGACGGCTATTTTCACGACACCATTAATGTAATGCATCTTTAGATTATACTTAAGTAATGGTTAAAGTTATAAGGTGGTTGGACCACATAGTTAATGATGACTCCTGTTACCAGAAGACAATACCTCGGTGTATCCGGTGCGGCGGCGCTCACCGGCCTCGCCGGATGTTCGGATTTCTTTAGTACTAGTAGTGGCCCCAAGAGTGGAGAACTGAACAAACTCGGCATTTCGATGTACGTCCGCGGTGGCTCCTGGATTACCGCGTTCAAGGAAGCCGCGGAGTTCTACTGTAAGGATCAGGGTATCAAAGTCGATATCGTCCCAAACCAAGAGAGTGCCAACAAGCAGGCCTCGGACATCCGTCAATTCGCCAATCAGGGGCAGATCGCCGAAGTCGCGTCCACGAACGAGACCGACGTGGAGAC
>NZ_JBAWAC010000477.1:0-1826 GCF_049589095.1 Haladaptatus sp.
ACAGATATCAGCCAACTCCCGCCGAATTCATTCACAGAACCGACGGGCTACGTCCCGTAAATCGTGAAGACCCGTCAAATAGAAGAATAAACACATCGAAGTATTTATATAATTTCCATCATGGGAAACAGAACATGGAGTCAACAGCAACGACGGGCGTCGAATCCCCCCAGGTGCAGTCGAAACGCCTCGCGCGGTTCTGCGCGCGTGGGGTCTCGTTCGGCATCCTCGCGTATCTCGTCGGCTATCTTCTCGTCGCCGCACTGTTCGTTTTCGGTCCAGCGAATATCGATCAATCCACACACCTGGACGTCCAGCTCAAATGGTTCGGGTTCGTCTTCTACAACGCACAATTCGTTCCGATCGCTGTCGCTGGCCAATCGTACAACTACATCACGCAGGCCGCGGATCCGGCGGTCCCCCCGCTCGTCTATCAAGCCATTCCGATCCTCGCGCTCGGCGTTGCGAGCATCGTGTTCTCTGTCCGTAGCCGGTTGGAAGGATTCGTCCAGACGGTCGTCTACTCCGGAGCAAGCGTCGCCGTCGGTGCCGCGTACCCGATCGTCATTGCGACTGTCGTCACGGGTATCGTCGCGTTCGTTCGTCGGTAAGCTGTTTTCTTACTCCCCCTTCGTTCCTTCCACGAA
Source organism: Haladaptatus sp. (assembly GCF_049589095.1). Taxonomy (NCBI): domain Archaea; kingdom Methanobacteriati; phylum Methanobacteriota; class Halobacteria; order Halobacteriales; family Haladaptataceae; genus Haladaptatus; species Haladaptatus sp. The sequence goes on from NZ_JBAWAC010000477.1 coordinate 648, forward strand.
CTGGATGACGGCCTCCGTTCCCTGGAACCCGTCGGCCATTCGCCCGATGAGTTCTCCATCCTCGAATAGCAATAGGGTCGGTACGCTCCGAATATCGTATCGCTCGACCAGCGAGACGTCGTCACCGGGGTTGACCATCACGACCGTCGCGTCGGTCGCGCGGGCCACGTTCCCGACGACGGGTTCGATCGCCTGACAGAGCGCACAGCCGTTGGTGTAGCAATCTACCAGCACGAGGTCGTGACTCGTGATGACCGAGTCGAGTTCGTCAGCGTCCGCGACCCGTAACGGCTTCGTGGATTCGTCGCTCACGGTCGAGCTACGCACCCGTCGAACTTGGGGCGTTCGTTCTCAGACGTTCCGTTCGTCGATGTCCGCCATCTCGGAGAGGAAGCCCCCACAGCGGTTGATTTCCATCGGGGTTTTCCCCCATTTACGATATAAACTTTCACTCTGTGGCGGGCTATCGTTCGACACGACTTTGTGGTCCGACGCCGCTCATTCGAGCGATGACCGGCCCGGAAACCAACCCAGAAACGGACCCGACGCCCGATCCGAAAACGGACGTGGAACGCGCCGTCCGTGAGTTCCTCCGTTCCGAACACGAGGGGACGGTTTCCGCTCTCCTTCGGTGTGCCGATACGGTCGCCGAAGGGTGGGCGGACGATTCGACGACCGACCGGAGCGCCGTCGTGGGACCCCTCAAGCGAGCACTGCGCGAATCGGGACTGCTGGCACGATTTCCCGACATCCTCGCGGGTGCGGCGGGGGCGGCGGGATTCTCGCTCCGAGCCACGCCGGTCCCCGCGCCGCCGTACGTGGCCGTGACAAGCCGTGGACCGGTTCTCCGGGCGACGGTGTCCGGCGGCCGACTCGTCGTCTCGTTTCGCCTCTTCGACGTCGTTCGTGACGGCGGCGTTCGATACGTTCGCGGAACGAGCGACGCTCGAACCGCCGTTTCGGTCGAATACAAATAGCGCCGAACGGTTCGGTTATTGACCGAACGTTTCCCTCATTCGGACCGATGGACGCCCTCGCTATCGCTCGAATCCGTTCTCCGCCAGAACGGATAGTAGATCCGTTACGGGACCGGTATCGTCCGACAGTCCGACCAAATCCCGTTCCTGCTCGTACTCCACGACACCGTGTTCGCTCAACCGTGGAATATGGTTGTGATAG
>NZ_JBAWAC010000478.1:0-11126 GCF_049589095.1 Haladaptatus sp.
CAGCAGTGCGCCCGCGCGAGGGACGACGAGCGTGAGCGAGGAGTCGGCTGGGGAGGTCTGTGGGCGGTGCGGTTGCGGTGCTATCGTTTGGGTGTCCTCGTGAACGGAGTGAACGAGGGCTCGTCAGAGCACAGCTCTGACGGTGGGTTGAAAGGGGCCGTCCGTTCGCGTTTACGTGGTCGTCTGTGCAGGCTACTATTCTGGTCGGACTGTGCGGAGAGGCCAGAATATCCTGCACAGCGACCGCGAGCGGTCGGGGGCTTTCTAGGTCTTCTTCGTAACTACGGTTGTAGAAAGACCAGAGCAGGAGCCGTCTCGGGGCAAATTCAGTCAGAACCAGGATCCGTCAATGTCACGCACTCGTCGTCGCCCTCATCGTGCTAGCGGATGATGTTGGATTCCAGGTCGCGCGGGAAGTAGGTCAGCATCTCCGTCCCGTTCTCGGTAATGGCAACCGTGTCCGAATGCCGATAGCCGTACGTGTCGGTGTACAGGCCGGGTTCGATGGTGTAGACGTGGCCGGGTTCCATCTCGGCGTCGTCCGCCTCAACGTGGTCGGTCCAGCCAGCGTCGATGTACGGCGGTTCGTGACCGCCCATGCCGATGTTGTGGCCGACGTGGTGGCGCGCGAGGTCGGCGACGCCCTGCTCCTCGAAGTAGTCGGACACCTGCTCGTCCACGGACGCCAGCGGGACGCCGGGGCCGAGGGCGTCGATGGCGATGGTCTGGGCTTCGAGCATCAACTCGAAGTAGTGGACCTGCTCGTCGTTCGGTTCGCCGACGAACATCGTGCGCTCCAGTTCGGAGTGGTAGCCATCGACGTTGGCCGCGGCACCCGTGATGAGCACGTCCCCTTCCTCGATTCGGCGGTTGGCGGTATGGCCGTGGGGCAGGGCAGTCTGTGGACCGGTGATGTAGCCCGCGTGGGCCGGGCCGCTCCCGCGTGTGCGTGCGACGTACGTGTCCCCGAGTGTGTCGAGCATGGCGCGGGAGGCGTCCGTGGACGCGCGCTGGCTGACGGTCGCGGGATGAGCGCCCGGTTCGGTGTAGTCCGCGAGGTACTGGTGGGCGAGGTTACCCCACTTCGCTGACTCCCGGATCAGGTCGATTTCGGCGTCCGACTTCGCCCAGCGCATGCGGTCCACCCACGCCTGTGACTCGACTTCGACGTGTTCCGAGAGCGCGGGACCGCTGTAACCCATCACACCCGGCGCGCCGTCGGCATCCGCCACGACGGATTGTACGCCGAGTCCCGACAACATCTCGGCGGCCACCTCGATCGGTTTCCCACCGGGATAGTCGAAGTAGTGGTGGACCGCGTCGATATGGGGATTGGGCTGGACGCGCTCGACTTCGAGGCGCGGCACCGTGATTTCCACATGGTCGTCGGTGACCGCGAGGACGACCGGGCGCTCGGTCTGGATGTGGTCGAAGCCGGTGAGGTATTCGATGCTCGTCGCGCCGAACCAGACGCCAGCATCCACACCACGGTCGCGTATTCGGTCGCGCACGTCCGAGAGACGCGCTTCGAACTCGGAATCGGGAAGCCGTGTCGACATGCGATGTCGTTCACAGGAGCGGCCTAAAAGCATTGACGTGCCGGAAACCGAGGAGAAACCGAAACGAGCCGTTTCTCGTCCGATAATGGCTACTTAACTCGATTTCGAGTGGGAATTTTTCACTATCCAGTAGGCGTGAGTATGTCGAACGACGCCGCTCTGCTCGGTCGGATTTTGAGAGAAAGTCCGCCCACCGATTTTGTAGAACAAATCCGCCCTCCCCGATTTGAACAGCACGAGACGTTCCTGCTCGCTACGCTCGCGGGCATGCGACTCGTTGGCCCAAATCGATCGGTTGGACGTTCCACTGCTCACGTTGTTCGCAGGAAAAGTCCGCCCTCCCCGATTTGAACGGGGGACAAGTCGATCTACAGTCGACTGCTCTACCAATCTGAGCTAAGGGCGGGCACGCACTTTCACCTATCCGCGTTGCGGACTTAAGAATTATTATTCGGCTTGGCGCGTCCGACGGACGGAAGGTTCAAGTATGATAGACACAGTGTATCCGGAAACGGATCTATACGAGTGATCGAGATGAGTAAAATTACATTTCGCGCGGACGACGACCTCGTCAAGCAGATCGAATCGCTCGACGCTTCGAAGAGCGAAGTGATGCGCGAGGCGCTCCGCGAGTATCTCGACGGTTCCGGAAGCGAGGGCGAGGAGCCGACGCTCGATGCAGTAGTCGCCGACCGCGTGGACGAACTCGTCGACCAGCGACTCGCCACGGACAGAACACCTCGTGGCGACGGACGGGACATCAACGTCAACGTCACGCTCGAAGGCGCGGGCGCGGGAACGGCAAGCGCGCACCAGGAAGAAGAATCGTCGACGGTCAAGACGGAAGAACACGTCGGTTCGACGCCCACCGACGCGGCCCACGCCGAAAACACGTGCCAGCAATGTGGCGAATCGCTGGACGCGGACCACGTATACTGCCCGAACTGTGGCGAGAAAGCCACACATCGCGTGTTCTGTGACTGCGGTGACGAGCTGCGCTCCGATTGGGCGTTCTGCCCCGGTTGCGGCCGACGAACGCCGTCCGCAGACGTTTTAGACTCGTCGTAAAACGATTGTTTTACAAACGCCGTTAATTATATATGCCGTGGCTATGTGGATACTTCTACGTAAGACGATTGTCTTACGCCATCTGAATACGGTCGAAGCCGGGTGTCTCGGCCGCTAAAACGGCGTAAGACGGACGAAACAAAACTACCGCATGTCGTCTTACCAAACAAGGGGAACCAACTATGGAGCGCGTGACACTACGAATCCCAAAGCAACAAATCGAAGAAGTCGAACAGATGGTCGAAACCGGCGAATTCCCGAACCGCAGTGAGGCGATTCGGGCAGCAGTGCGGGATATGCTCAACGAGCATGAGAACGCCGGGACCGAGACCACGAACAAGCGCACGTGGGCCAAGGTATAATCGATGCAGGATATCGTTCAAGAAGCGCTGGAAAACGCCGAAAGCGAGCAGCGTGAGATGGAAGCAGTGGACACGGGCGACGAGTTCGGCGACCCACGAATCGTCATCGTCGGCTGTGGTGGTGCGGGCAACAACACCATCAACCGACTGTATAACATCGGCGTCGATGGCGCTGACACGGTTGCCATCAACACTGACAAACAGCACTTGAAGATGATCGAAGCCGACACGAAGATCCTCGTCGGCAAATCCCTCACGTCCGGTCTCGGCGCGGGTGGCGACCCCTCGATGGGCGAGCGTGCGACCGAGATGGCACAGGGAACGGTCAAGGAAGTGCTCGGCGACGCCGACCTCGTCTTCGTGACCGCAGGTATGGGTGGCGGCACCGGTACTGGCGCCGCGCCAGTCGTCGCAAAGATCGCCAAAGAACAGGGGGCAATCGTCGTGGGGATGGTCTCCACGCCGTTCAACGTCGAGCGTGCCCGCACGGTGAAAGCCGAGGAAGGGCTGGAGAAGCTCCGCAACGAAGCGGACTCCATCATCGTCCTCGACAACAACCGACTGCTCGATTACGTCCCGAACCTCCCGATCGGCAAGGCGTTCTCGGTCATGGACCAGATCATCGCCGAAACCGTCAAGGGGATTTCGGAGACGATCACACAGCCGTCGCTCATCAACCTCGACTACGCGGACATGTCCACCATCATGAATCAGGGCGGCGTCGCCGTGATGCTCGTCGGTGAGACACAGGACAAGAACAAGAGCGACGAAGTGGTGCGCGACGCGATGAACCACCCGCTCCTTGACGTGGACTACCGCGGCGCGTCCGGCGGTCTCGTCCACATCACGGGTGGTCCCGACCTGACGCTCAAAGAGGCAGAGGGCATCGCGGCCAACATCACCGAACGGCTCGAAGCGGACGCCAACGTAATCTGGGGCGCTCGCATTCAGGAGAACTACAAGAACAAGGTTCGTGTCATGGCCATCATGACCGGCGTCCAGAGCGCACAGGTGCTCGGCCCGACGACACAGAAACAAGCCGACCGCTCCCGACAGAAGATGCGCGACGTCGACGCACAGTCGTACGACAAGGGTAACGACCAGTCCGAAGGGCGTAAAACGTTCGGCGCTCAGAGCGACGGCGGCCGGAGCGAACTGGAGAAGAACAACGGCCTCGACGTTATCCGATAACTGCTTCGCCTCATTTACTCTCGTTTTCTTCTGTTCTCAGTGCAACGCCAGCAAGTGGTACGATTCTTCCCCCGTCTGCGCGACGACGTACAACACGCCGTCATTGAGCACGGGACCGGGACCCACACGACCATGGAACGATTTCTCGAACCTGAGTGTGGGGCCGCCCGAGAGAGGCCCCGTCGATGGTGTCGGGTCGAAAGCGAACAGTTTGTCGCCGCCGACGAAGAGCGTATCACGACCGAGAACGGGCGCAGTGTAGCGCCAGTTACCCGTATCGCGTTTCCAGAGTTGGTCGCCGGATTCGAGGTCGATGGCACGTAATCCGCCAGTTCCCGACGCGTAAAGATGTTTCCCGACTGCGAGTCCACCGTTCGCCCACCCGGTCTCGACGTGCCAATCGACGTTCAACCGTGGCGTGCGCTCGGTTCGGATTCCGTACGTCTTACTGTCGAGACAGTTGACGTAGATGCCGTCCGTATCGGCCGTTGGCGGTGCCTGTGGTTTCGAAGGCAGTTTCCACTCCGCGTACCCGGTTCCGTCTCTGTCGAGCGAGTACAGTTTCCCGGCCTCGGTCGTGACCGTCAAGCCCGTCATACTGCACAGTGGCGACCCGAGAATGGTACCGAACAGGCGACGGGACCACGCGATATCGCCCGTCTTCGCATCTACTCGGTAGACGGTTTCACCGACCGGGACGTAGAGATGTTCACCGCCAGCGGTCGCCGGTGACAGAACCACTCCGCGGGCGTCGAACGTCCGTTTCCATTTCGTCTCCCCGGTTTTCGCGTCGAGTGCGAGAAGACGGTCGCTGTCTCCCACATACACCGTTCCGTCGCGGACGAGTGGCGTCGAATACGGTTCGATTTCCTTCGTCCACAGTTCGCTGCCGTCTCGAACGTCGTACACGTCGAGTCGGTCCGGAATCGAAAGGAAGATCCGACCGTTCGAAACGATCGGTTCGTCGTACATCAACTGCGGAACTTCGACACGCCACCGCTCCGAGACTCCATCGACGGGGGCCTTTCCGTCGCTGATGCTTCGGGTATTACTGGCATTACAGCCGAAACTCGACCACTCGCCGTTCGCTCCGTAAATGTGTCTCGTGGGGTCCGGTTGTTCGTCCACACCCGCTTTCGACGGGTCGTCGGCTTTCGTCATACATCCGGTAAACATCGTGGTCACACCGAGGGCAAGAAACGTCCGTCGGGAGGGCATATCCTCCGTGTTGATCGATGACATAATAAGTTTTCTCTGGCGTCACGACGGATCGAAACTGAATATCGTCGGTCGCCTCTCGATTGTCAACTTCCACCGCATCCAATGACAACAAGTTGGTACGAAATCTCGTAACATCGTTCACCGTCGGTCACCGAAGCGTGTACGACACACGGGAGACGGAGTGAAAACATGGAACTGAGAACCGGACTCGGCCCGTGTCAACCACCCCGTTTGGGAAGGGAGGTCGAGATGAGGTCGAATTACGCCGCGTGGATCGCATCCACAAGTGCACATTTCCGACAGACGTCCCGCGTCGTGGCCGCACCACAGCGTTCACACTCGTTGAGTTCGCGCTTTCCTTCACCCGCACCGAACTCGTCCGCCGCGAGTTTGGCGAGTTCCTCGTAGCCAGCCATGATGGAATGTCGCGTCCCCGGGTGATTCTCCTCAAGTGAGAGCATCAATTTCTGAATCTCGCCACGGTACGCCTCGCTGGAGTGGGGACATTCGGTGATGTGTGCCGGGAGGTTTTCGAGGTGTGCGTACAGGGCGACTTCCTTTTCCGGCACGTCACGCAGCGGTTTCGCTCGGGGGACGAACTCGTCCTGTTCGCTTCGCTCGTCGAACCCCGCCAGACTCGCGTCGAAATGCTTTGCGACCTGTGCGACGTCCCCTTCGAGGAAGTTCATCAGTGCGGTTTCGGCTTCGTCGTCGAGGTTGTGCCCGGTGAGGAGTTTGTCCGCACCGTACTCCTCGGCGTACTTCGAGAGCAGGTCGCGGCGGAAGACGCCACAGTACGCACAGGCGGCCATGCTTTCCGGGTCCTTTTGAACCACGTCGTCCATCCGGAGGTCGAACTCTTCCTCGTAGGAGACGACCTCGTGGCGGATGTCGAGGTCGTCGGTGAGTTCGAGACAGGCGTCCAAGCTCTTGTCCCGATATCCTTCGATCCCCTCGTGAATCGTCAGCGCAAGGAGTTCGATCCGCGGGTCCTCGGCGAACGTGTCGTGGAGAATCTTCGTGAGGACGACGCTGTCCTTGCCACCCGATAATCCGATGAGCCACACTTGAGGGTCATCGGGCGTCGCCGAAGCGGGCAAGAGGTCGTCGTCACGGATGCGTCGGCGGAGTCGTTTCTCGACCGACCGACAGAAGTGGTCGTCACAGAGGTGAAGCCCCGAATACGCGGCGTGCATCACCGCCTCTCGGTCGCACTTATCGCAGTCCATTACGTGTCGCTTTCGTCGCGGGCCGTTTCACGGTTTCGCTCCGGTATAAATCGAATACTGCGATAGTAAATCGGCATGTTCGTCGTCGATCTACAACGAAATCGGAGAAGCGGACGCCACTCGTAGCCCAAGGGCAAGTTCCCCCAGTGATCAGCTACCACGCCGTTTTCAGTGGGGTCAATGCGGAATTAAGTAGTGAGGTACCAATTTATTTCTAGCGAATAAATATAAATTTATATTCTGTATATCTGTATCTGGGTCAAAATACCGATGACGGATACCAACCGTACTGACCGACGATCGAGTTTCAATCGACGTTCGTACCTGAAGGCGGTCGGAGCGACGGGCGCTCTGACGTTCGGAAGTGGAGTGGCCGGCGCCATGTCGTCACCGACGGACTATGTGTACGTCCCGCACGGGAAGAGAGTGCGGACGGAGAAGGTAGTCGCGCACGAGGACACGAATCGAATGGTGTCTCCGGCCGACGTTGCAACGATGCAATCGGAGCCGGAAGTGACGTCACAGCAAAACCCCGAAGTTCCCGACGTCCACGAGTGGCTCGCGTACACGCTCGGAACGTACAACTCCAACGATGGAAACGGGTTCAAGCGATATCAGGGATACTTCGTCGTTCCCACGTCGCCGCCCACCTCGGGAGACGTCGACTTCCTCTTCCCGGCGTTCGAGGACGCCGATTACACGACTATCGTACAGCCGGTCCTCCAGTGGGACTGGGGTTCCTACACCGACCAGTGGACGTACTCGGCGTGGTGGGGTCCGGACAGCAGCGGCGCGTACCACCACGGACCGGTCAAGGCGGCCGACCCCGGCGACACACTGTACGGTTACATGAACGTCGACAGTTCGAGCGGCGGTCAGTGGTACATCGAGATGCAGAACATGGACAAAGGCACCTCGTCCAGCGTTTACTCGGACTACCTCACGCTCGACTTCACGCACGCGTTCACAACACTGGAAGTCGCAGCCTACAACTGGGGACGCTGTGACCAGCTTCCGGGATACACGACGTTCTACAACCAGGCCTTCGAGAACTTCGCGGGACAGAGCGTCGGCGTCAATTGGAGCGGGATCGTCAACTCGAACGCGCAGTGTGACGTCAGTGCGACGGCGAGTTCGTCGAGCGAGACGACGATCCACACACCGAACTGATCTGCGAAGCGTACAGTTCGAACTGCGAACGTATTTTTGCGGTCCGAAGACCTCTGGGACAAGTATTTTTCGATACGATTCCGGCTCCATGGCAAAACAGGCAAGTAAATGCGACCAATACGCTTAGATAACGTCACAGAACCGGCACTGAGAAGGGGCTCGAATGGCACCGTTCCGGTACGTGTCACTCGATAGCCGTTTGCTGATAGTAAACCATGAAAATTGAACGCGAAACAATAATCATCCTGCTGCTAATAGCCCTGGTGCTTGCACCGGTTTGGTATTTCTCGCTCGCAGCTGGCGAGGAGAAATCCCCGGTCGTCCTTAGCAGCAACAAGGGAAGTATTGCACCAAACGAAACGTTCCTGCCGACACCAGTAGAGGTCGGCGAGTTCGCTGCCGGTGTGGTCTCGTGGGCCGCACTGTTCGTCCTCGTCGGGATGTTATATTACACGAATCGATTCATCCGAGTTATCGGTCGGTCGAGCGGTTCGATAGCGACGGATGGGGGAATAAATCTCAACCTCCCATCGTACTTGACCAGCGATGGCCGATGGATCGCGGACTTCTGGCCCGCGGAGTATAGCACTCCCGGCATCATCGGGATAGCGCTCACGGCGTGGTCCACGGTCGTGTTTGCTGCTCTCTTCGGACTGGAAACGTTCGGCTATGCACGGACACAGTTCCTCGGCATCTACGCTGGTATGATGTTTCTCTCGATCGGCGCGATGACTGCTATCTACACGACGTGGTTCATTCCGGATATGGTCGTGGTCGAGGACCGCAGTCACTGAATGGAACAACACAGGAAATCTGAACAATGACCAACGACGATTCCAACAAACCAACGGATGGATCGAACGAAGAAAACGAGGTGCCCGACGAGCGGCAAGGAAAGCTCGTCGAGCGCGAAGAGGGCGGATACGAATACCAACCTCCGGAAATGTCCCGACGAGCCGTCGCGACGTGGCTCGCAGGTATCGGTGGCGCTGCCGCAGTCGGCAGCATCGCCGTGAGCGCCGTCGCAGCGCTGTCGGATGCCGGTGTCGGTGCTTCGCGTGAGAACGTCTACGTAAAGGGAACCCACCTCGTGGACGAAAACGGCAAACGAATCGGCATCGATACCCTCAAGGAAGGATCCGGGGACGAAAAAGTCGTACTTCCGGAAGCCGAGAAGGGTAAGCCGCTCGAAACGGGTGACGCACCGACCCTCCTGGTCCGGTTCTCCGAGTCGAAGTACAAAAAACCGACCAACGTCGACGGAACGGTCAAGGGATACGCCGCGTATTCGATGGTCTGTACCCACGAGGGATGTCTCGTCTCGCAACGGGAAGGGGACGGTTTCAAATGTCCGTGCCACAACAGCGTGTACGACCCGCTCAAGGGTGCGGAGGTCACCGGTGGTCCCGCACCGCGCGCGCTTCCACAACTCCCCATAGGTGTCAGTAAAGATGGAAAGCTACTCGTCGCCACCGGGCCGTTCGACGGCCCAATCGGACCACAGTAACGGAGAAAGAAATGTTAGATCCATGGAAAAAACGAGACCGGAAATCGGCTAACGATCAATACGCGGGTAGTCGCGTCTACACCTGGTTGGACGACCGACTCGACCTGCAGGACGGCATGTTGGGCAAGGCGTTCCCCGAGGACAAATACGGGTCGTTCCTCCTCGGAGAGGTCGCGTTGTTTTCGTTCGTTCTCCTCTCGCTGACTGGGACGTTCCTCGGACTTCTGTACGCGCCCGTGGCAACGAAGGGAATGGAGTACTCGGGACAGGTACAGTCCTATACCGGAAAAACCCTCCCCGGTGCGTTCGCGTCCGTCCTCCGAATCAGCTACGACATCCGTCTCGGGATGTACTTCCGGATGATGCATCACTGGGCCGCGTACCTGTTCATCGCGGCCATCGCGCTCCACATGTTCCGGGTCTTCTTCAGCGGCGTCTACCGCAACCCGCGCGAACTGAACTGGATGGTCGGTAGCGTCCTGCTCCTGTTGGCGTTGGGTGAAGGGTTCCTCGGTTACTCGCTCCCGTACGACAACTTCAGCAAGACGGCGACTTCGATCGGGTTCGAAATCACGAACACCATACCGGTCATCGGTGGACAGTTAGTGAAGTTGCTCTTCGGTGGGGGCTTCCCCAGCAACGCGGACGTCGTGTTACCGCGGATATTCTTCCTCCACGTGTTCCTGCTTCCGGCGGCCATCGCCGCGCTCATCGCGGTGCACATGGGACTGCTGATCCGCCAGAAGCACACGGAACAACGTAGCGCGAGGGACGAAGTCGACGAGATCGAGGACAAGGACGACAAGAGCATCGTCGCTGGCGTCCCGCTCGTTCCGAACCAGGCCGCGATGACGGTGATCGTCTTCTCGTTCACCACGGCGGTCATCTCGTTCATGGCGGCATTGTTCCCCATCCAGCGGATCGCCATCACCGGTCCGGCGGACCCGCTCTCCACCCCGCCCGGTGTGGTTCCGGCGTGGTTCCTGATGTGGGTGTACGGTATCCTCAAGGTCGTCCCGAGCGGCTTGGGGTCGCTCGGCCGGTTCCTCGGCGGGGTCATCATCCCGACTATCGTCATCGGCGTCCTGGTGATCTGGCCGTTCATCGACCGGAGCACGGAACAGATCACCTTCGCGGTGAACCCACTCGACCGTCCGGCACCGACAGCGGTCGGTGTCGCGGCGATCACGTTCATCAACCTGACGTCGCTGGCCGGGATGAACTCGCAGATCGCGGAGACGTTCGATACCACGATCGGCGCGCTCGGAACGCCGCTCCTCGTCCTCGTCGTCGTGGTGCCGATCCTGTACGGAATCATCGTCTACTTCATGCTCCGTCGCCGACTGGAGCGAAAGGGTAAGACGACGGCAGCACAGATACAACCCGGAGATTAACCGATGGCAGTCGCTCTCCCACCACGACAGTATCGCGTGGTCGATTGGGGGTCGAAACTGGTCGGTATCATCGCCCTCGCGGCGGGGTTAGAACATCTCTTCGGGTCGCTCTCGATACCGGTTGCGGTACTGGGATTCATCATCGGCATCGCAACCGTCTTCATCGACGTCGACGGAACCGACGCGTAACTATTCAGCTGTTTTCGGAAACGGACAACACTTGTCGAATACGAACACCGACGAGCCACAGCACACAGCAGCCGAGAATGACGATACCGACGATTCCGGTGAGGCTCGACACGAAGAACAACTGTGCGCTGAGGATCGCTTTCCCGGTGTATTCGATAGCGACGCCCGATGCCGCGATGAGAAACGAGACTCCCCAAAGCGCGATACCGGCGATAGCTATCGCCGCGATTCGTGGG
>NZ_JBAWAC010000479.1:0-1614 GCF_049589095.1 Haladaptatus sp.
CGTGAGGGCTCTCTGTGCGTTGTTCGCGGCCGCGCGGTCGAAGTCGATGACTCCGGTCACCGCATCGTCCTCGAAGAGGACGTTGTCCGGCGAGTAGTCGTTGTGGCAGAACACGGGGCGAAACGCCTCCGGGAGGGTTCCGCCGAACCGGTCGAACACGTCCTCGACGTCCGTTCCGGCCGTTTCCAAGCCCCCGTTTTGCAGGCACGTCGAACTCTCAGCGACGTTCTCCAGAACCCACTCCCTCAGACCCTCCGCTTCGAAGCTCTCGACGGTCAGTTCCCGTCCTTCGAACCGGAGCCATCCCGCCTCGTCGAAGCGCTCGAACTCGTGTGTCCTCGCCAGAACCCGCCCGGCGTTCCGGGTCCGTTCGGGTGAGATGTCCTTCTCACCCGTGGTTCCCTGGAGTTTCTCGACGATGGTGTACCCTCGGCCGTCGTCCGACGTGACCGTCTCCGTCACGACTTCGGGAACGGGGATGTCGGAATCGCACAACGTGATGTAACAGTTGTAACCACGGCGGAGGGAGTCGTCCCGTTCGCCATCCGAGTCGAACTGCAACACGTATCGTCCCGTCTCGCAACTCACGTCGTAGGTCTCGTGGAGCAATCCCTCGTCCACTCGCACGACGCTGAACGGGGACTCTCCCACTTCCCGCTCCACTATCGAGGCGATTTCGTCGTCCATCGAACCCACTGAATGTTTGTTCGGGGTGCGTATTACTATTTGAGGCTCTCGACGTGATATTACCACGAGACGTACCGTTGAAGGGCGGCAACTATGGCAAACAACCCGCCGCCGAGCGCGAACAGGCAGACGGCCGCCGCGAACGTCAACGCTGGCGCGAAATCAGACATTCCCTGCAGGACGAGGACGCCGAACCCGCGCTCGGCGACGAACCACTCCGCGATGACGGTGCCGACGACGGCCGTGACGATGGAGAGTTTGATTCCGGCGAACAGGGATGGAACGGCGTTCCGAAGGCGGACGAACAGCAGTTCCCGATGGAGCGGCGCATCGACCGAGCGGAGCAGCGCCAGTTGTTCGTCGGGCGTCGCGGCGAGTCCGGCCGCCGCCCCGATGGTGATCGGGAAGAACGTCGATGCCGCGATCATGACGACCGCCGCCTCGAAGGAGACGCCGAGCCACACGAGCAGGAGCGGCGCGACCACGACGTACGGCATGACGCGAAACCCGACCAGATACGGATACAGCACGCTTCCCAGTCCCGGAACGACGCGGATGCAGACGCCGAGCGCGAGGCCGACCCCCGCACCCAAACACCACCCTGCGAGCAGTTTCGTCCCGGTCGCGTACCCCGCATGGAGAAACAGCCTGGGCGATTCGATCAGCGTCCGGAGAACGGCGAGCGGCGGCGGGAGAAACACCGAGGCGTTCGGGACGATGCGTGCGGCGATACCCCACACGACGATGATTCCGGCCAGCGCGACGAGCGCACCGGCGACCTCCCCCCATCCCGTTTCGACCACCGTCCGTCCCGTGACGAACGCATCGCCGAGTGAATCGGTCCCGTCGCTCGTTCCGACCCGACGCTCGATCCGGACGACCACGCCGAAGAGGGCGAGCGCACCGACGGCGAGCACACCCAAATAC
>NZ_JBAWAC010000480.1:0-1585 GCF_049589095.1 Haladaptatus sp.
GACCGCGTCGTCCTCCCGTTCAACGTCGCCTGTGGCGTGTGTAAGAACTGCGAGAACGGCTATACTGGGTTCTGCCTGAACGTGAATCCTGGCTTCGCCGGTGGGGCGTACGGATACGTCGCAATGGGGCCGTATAAGGGCGGACAGGCGGAGAGGCTCCGCGTGCCGTTCGCGGACTTCAACGCGCTCAAACTCCCGGAAGGGACGGAACACGAGGATTCGTTCATCCTGCTCGCGGACATCTTCCCGACGGGATGGCATGGGACCGAACTGGCGAACCTCCAACCCGGCGAATCGGTCGCCATCTTCGGTGCTGGCCCGGTCGGACTGATGGCCGCCTACAGCGCGAAGATCAAGGGCGCGGCGGAAATTTACGTGGTCGACAGGGTCGACAGTCGACTCGAACTCGCCGAGAAGCACTGTGATGCGACGCCAATCAACTTCGAGGAGAGCGACCCGGTCGAACAGATCAAGAACATCCACGGCGGCGGCGTGGACAAAGGCGTTGACGCGGTCGGATACCAAGCCGTGGACCCCGACACCGACGTGGGCGACGACGCCTACGACCCGGCACGGGAGAACCCCGCAGTGGTTCTCAACCAACTGATTCAGGTCGTCCGGGCGACCGGCCAACTCGGCGTCCCCGGCCTGTACGTCCCCTCGGACCCCGGAGCACCGGACGAGATGGCCGCACAGGGCCGTCTCGGCATCGACTTCGGGAAGTTCTTCGAGAAGGGTCTCAAGGTCGGGACCGGACAGTGTAACGTCAAGGAGTACAACCGCCAACTCCGCGACCTCATCATTCAGGGCCGCGCCGACCCGAGTTTCGTCGTTTCACACCGCGTCGAACTCGATGACGCGCCCGAGATGTACGAGCGATTCGACAGCCGTGAAGAAGGCGTGACGAAAGTGTTGCTCGAACCCTGAACTGACTCGATTCTCGCTTTTTTTGTCGTGAGACACACGGGAGAGCTATCGGTGACCGCCGTGGTAGTCAGGATGGTGGATTCGTCTAACAGTGCTGAGCTGCTTTGCTCTCGTACTCGATCACTGAGGTAGGGGTGATATGGAAAATCATCCAAACACAATCCGTCTTCCCATGAATTAGCTTGGTCGTATCGAGGCTTGCTGCAGTGTCGTTCGCCGAGACTGTGACAACGTAACGACCGGGATGTTTGACCGGGTGCTTGATGTAGAATATGGACGAATTAGGTGCCGTATCCGAGTACGTCTCCAAGTGGTGTGTCTCTTCCAGTACGGTCTTCGATGCGTCCTCGATTCGTAGTCGCACGTCGACCGCGTGATTTCGCTTGTTTTTGATGGAGACTAAGTCGATTCTCGATTTCGGTTCGGGCTTCGAGCGCGAGAGGCATCCAGCACCGGCAATCAGGGAGCTACTGACGCCCCCCAGAACTGCACGACGTGAGAGATATTCCATCCGTATACGAGAGAATAAATCACACTCAGCATATGCTTTGAGGTCGTCATTCGCACGCTCCGTAGAACGAACACCATCCAACCTGACTATCGAGCGATATGCGAAACGGTAATGAATACCTTGCAAACAATGAGCGCTAGTTAATGT
>NZ_JBAWAC010000481.1:0-4876 GCF_049589095.1 Haladaptatus sp.
GTGCCGGGTGCATGTTCTCCATCGCGTCGAGGTTCCCCGCCGCGACCATCACGAAGTCGGTCGGGACGGGTTCGGTGTGAACCATCGCACCGGACGAGCGCTCGGACTGACCGGTGATGGGGAACTCGCCCTCCTGAATCGCGGTCATCAGCTTTTGCTGACTGCGAATGTCGAGGGTGTTGATCTCGTCCACGAACAGGACACCTTTGTTGGCCTTGTGGATGGCTCCCGGTTCCACGCGGTCGTGGCTCGGGGTCTCCATTCCGCCGGACTGGAACGGGTCGTGGCGCACGTCGCCCAGCAGCGCACCCGCGTGGGCACCCGTCGCGTCCTCGAAGGGAGCGCTGGTGACGTCGCTGTTGTTGACCAGCAGGTTCGGAATCATCGCGTCGGTGCCACGCGACCCGTAGCGGAACGCGAGGTAGATGACACCCGCAGCGAGGATTCCGAGGAGCGGCTTGCCCGCGATGAGGAGCGCGTAGCCGACCACGATGGCGATGATGACCCACATCAGGAACGAGCGCATCTGGTTGCGCTTGCGGGCCTCCTCCTTGTGCGCCTCGATGATTTGTTCGCCCTTTCCGGCGGGAACGGTCCGAACCTTCGGTTCGTTCCCGTCGTCGGGGTTGTGATAGACGAGGACGTCTTGCAGATCCTCCTTGGGGAGGAGCTGACTCATCGCCTTCGCCAACATCGATTTCCCGGTCCCCGGCGACCCGATCATCATCACGTGGCGGCGCTGTTTCGCCGCCTTCAGGATGATATCTCGGGCGTGATCCTGCCCGATGACCTGGTCGACCAGTCGGTCCGGAATCTCGACCTCTTCCGTACTTTCTATCTCCAACCCACCCAGCAGATCGTCCTCTGCAATATCGTCGGCGACCTGGGCGTCCACCTCACTCCCAAGGCGGTCGACTTCTTGCTCGGCTTCTTGCTCCGGTGGTGAAGCATCGGTGTCGTTACTCATAGAATTCGTTTTGTGTAGTTGAAAACATGGCTGGAGAACTGATATACTTTCTCCCTCCCTGTGTTCCGTCTCACTCCATTTCAGGCCGTCAAACGTACGAATAGAAGGAATCGGGGAAAATAAATCTCCTTCACACCGTCCGCGCTGTTAATCGAGAACGCGAACGCACGAACGAAACGAAGGATGGTAGAACACGAACTCACGAAACGCCGTCCCACGAGCGACTCGTCACTCTTATAAAAACGCTACACGACAAATCTATCATGACTCGCGGGTTCTACATCGGGCGCTTCCAACCCTACCACAACGGCCACCACAACGTGGTCGAGACTATCGCCGAGGAAGTAGACGAACTCGTCCTCGGCATCGGGAGCGCGGGCGACTCACACAGCCGTCACGACCCATTCACGGCGGGCGAACGCATCATGATGATAACCAAATCCCTCGTGGATTCCGACCTCGTGACGTACGCCGTTCCCATCGAGGACTTGGACAGGAACTCCGTCTGGGTCAGTCATGTGCAGAGCATGAGCCCGGATTTCGACGTGGCCTACTCGAACAACCCACTCGTCATCCGCTTGTTCGAGGAAGCGGGCGTGGAAGTGCGCCAATCGCCCATGTTCAACCGCGAAGTGCTGGAAGGAACCGAGGTACGCGACCGGATGGTCGAAGGCGGTGATTGGCAGCGACTCGTTCCCGACCCCGTCGTCGAAATCGTCGAGGAAATCGGCGGCATCGACCGTATCCAACAGGTCAGCGACTCGGATTCGAACGGAATATGATAACCCTCTCGTCCGATTTCGGCACGCCGTACCCGGCGGCGATGAAGGGCGTCTTGCTCCAGCACAGCGACGCGCGTCTCGTGGACATCGCCCACGATTTCCCGCGACAGGATGTTCGGACGACCGCGTTCTGGCTTCGGGAAGTCATCCCCTATTTTCCGCCCGCCGTCCACCTCGTCGTCGTCGACCCCGGCGTCGGTACCGACCGCGCGGCGCTCGCAGTTCGAGCAGGGGGCCACGCCCTCGTCGGCCCGGACAACGGCGTTCTGCTCCCGGTCGCCCGCGAACTCGCCGAGTCGGAGCAGTCCGACGCCGACGGGTTCGAAGTCTTCCGCGTTTCCTACGAGGACGCGGACAGCGCGACCTTCCACGGACGGGACGTGTTCGCGCCCGCCGCCGCGAGGATTCACGAGGCGGGGATCGACGACTTCGAAACCCTCGACGATATCGAACCCGCGGAAGCGTTCGAGGACCTCCGGTTCCCGAAGCCGACCGTGGAGGACGACTCGGCGGTCGGCGAACTGCTCGTCGTGGACGACTTCGGGAACGCCATCACGAACGTTCCGGGCGACTTTCTCGACGGCGTTGACGAACTCTCGGTCAACGGCCAGTCCGCGCCGGTCGAACCCTCCTACGCCCACGTCGAACCCGGCGAGCGACTCGTGACCGTCGGCAGCCACGGAAACGTCGAACTCGCGGTCAACGAGGGACGCGGCGACGAAGTGTTCAACATCGGAATCGAGGACGAGATACGGTTGGAAAAGTGATCACCAGTTTGCGTTTGCGACCGTAACGGTGAACCGATCCCGGAATTCCTTTTGCGTATGGAGACGACGCGCCACTTCACCGCGACCACGTACGTCGTGAACGACGGCGAGTGCTTGCTTCACGACCACGAACGGCTCGGGATGCTTCTCCCGCCCGGCGGTCACCTCGACCGGGACGAACTGCCGCGCGATGCGGCCCTGCGCGAAATCCGCGAGGAGACCGGGTTGGAGGTGACACTGCTCGAACCCGAAACGAGCGTGACGGCCGATTTCGGTCGGGAACTCGCGCCCGCGGAACACACCATGCTCTACGACGTCGATGCGTTCGACGGGGAAGTCGCCCACCAACACATCGACTTCGTCTACTACAGCGAGGCGGCAAACCGGGACCTCGCTCCCGACGACGACGAACGAAGGGCCGATTGCTGGCGATGGTTCTCGCCGGACGACCTGCGGACGCACGAGGCGGTGACCGAGGAGGTCGTCACGCTCGGCATCGAAGCCATCGAACGCGTCGAATTCCAGCAGTAGAACCGATTAGGTGGTGTATAATAAGGTCTATACGGTGAATTCCACAGTTCATGAGTATCATTGATCGTCTGCTCGGCACCGACAAAGACGGCGACGACGACACGCGACCGACGTACGTCTGTACCGGCTGTGGCAAAGCGTTCGACGGTGACCGGAAACTCTGTCCCGACTGCGGAAGCGAACAAGTGGTTTCACCCCGACACTGATAGGAAACGAACTTGTTGGCACACTATATTTACTGATTCCTTCGGACGAGTTGAAATAAGGAATCGTATCTCGCGGAAATCGGCGTTTCAGCGACATTATTCGCCGGATAATAATGACACTGCTAGTTGTCGAACAAATCGAGAATGGGATTTGTCAGCCGGGTCAGTCTGAAATTTGGGAGCGGTGATTCGACGCGATTCGAATGCAAGTCGTGCGGGAGACCGTACGAACTCGACCGGCAGATGTGCCCCGATTGTGGCGGTCACTGCATCGGCTACCGTGAATCGTGGCTCCAGAAGAAACTCGGTCCGCAGTCGCGCAAGCGCTTTTACTGATCGGTCGATTCGAGACGGGAGCGAACGTACTTCGTCACGTGATCGTCCATCCGTCGTTTGTAACCCGCCTGCCGCGCGAGGCGATCGAGTTCACGCGCGACCAGGCTGCCGTACTGCACCGCCTTCTTGTCCCGCGTTGCGATCTCGTCCGGAACGAACGCCCGAGCGGACCGTCTGAACGTCCACTTTCGGACGTCATCCGAGACGAGCATCGACCCCGGTAGCCGAAGCGCTTCCCGGACGACGCGGTCGTCGAGAAGCGGTGCGACGGGTTCCACGCCAGCGGCTCGGAGCGTGAGGATGTCCCGCGGCAACTGTTCGGCGAGCGTTCGAATCGTCTCGCGGGCCGCACCGCGTACCGTCTCCGCCTCGACGCGGTGGTCCGCACGGGCGACTTTCTCGTATCCGCCGAACAGTTCGTCCGCGCCCTGTCCCACCGCGAGTCGGTCGTAGCCGTCCGCCCGCGCTCGCTCGGCGGTCAGATAGAGGGGTAACGCGATCTGCACGTCCATCGCGTTGGTCCGCCCGATGGCGCGAGCGACTTCGGGAACCGCACGCTCGATGTCCTCGTGTGAGACATCGACGATCCGTAGATCACGGTTCATCAGGTCGGCCGCTGTGCGGGCGGCTTCCACGTCGTGACTGTCGCGGAAGCCAGCGACGTACAGCGGGCAGTCGAACGCGCTGGCGACGACGGCGGAATCGACCCCGCCCGAGAACGCGACGGCGAGACCGTCGCCGGACACGGCGCCGAGACTTCCCTCGATGGCCTCCCGAATCGCGGAAACGGCATCCGCCTCGTCCTCGAACGGGTCCGGACTGGGGAGGTCCCACAGTCGCTCGTCGTCGTTCCCGCCCTCACCGATTTCGTCGGTTATCGTCCGGGCACAACCCGCCGGAATCGGGTTCGGCGAGTCGAGGTCGGTCGGGTCGTAACTCCACGACGTCGGGTCATCTTCCTCGGAGAACAGTGGATAGCGACCCAGCACGTCGCGGACGAGACGCCCGTCCACCTCGCCCGCAAACCCGTTACCACCCGGAAGCGCGTCGGCCGTGTCGATAGCGCGACGAACGACGTCGGTCGATGCCCCCTGCATCAAAGATAGTGCCCGACGCGGTTGATGACCCGCCGTTTCACGCCGCCTGCGGCCTGTCGAAAGCTGATCCGCCACGGCGTTCGTTTTCCGTCGACCTCCGTCCGGCCATCGACGATGGCACCGAGGATGGCCCGCCTGTCGCGCGTGGTCACGTCGATTTCCGTCACCGCCTGCCCGACCATCTCGCTGA
>NZ_JBAWAC010000482.1:0-2882 GCF_049589095.1 Haladaptatus sp.
GAACAGCCACTGAGTAGCGAAAACGAAGTGACATGGCGGGTGTAGGGAGGGACAGTGGAGGGTTGTAGGGAAAGAGAGAGGGAGGGGAACAGGGGAGGAAAGAGAGAGGGAGGGGAACAGGGGAGGAAAGAAGGGAGGGGAACAGGGGAGGAAAGAAGGGAGGGGAACAGGGGAGGAACGAAGGGAGAAATAGCGAGTGAAAGAGGGAGTTGCTGTGGGATGGGTAATCACCACTCGAAAATGAGTAACAGTAATCAAATCGGGGAAATGCGTTTCCGCAAGTTATAGAATCCGTGACCGTGAAACCGATATAATGACTGAGCGGAACATTCAGGTGGAACCTATCGACCGTCGGGCAGTCGAAGATCAGGACATCGAAATCGTGGAGCGGAAGGGAATCGGTCACCCTGACTCTATCTGTGACGGTATCGCGGAAGCGGTCTCTAGCGCACTTTCGCAGACCTATCTCGACCGTGTCGGCAAAGTCCTTCACTACAACACCGACGAAACGCAACTCGTTGCGGGGAGTTCCAACCCGCAGTACGGCGGCGGCGAACTCGTCGAGCCGATCTATATCCTCCTCGTCGGTCGTGCGACCAAGGAATACGAAGGGATGAAGATCCCGACCGACACCGTCGCGTTGGACGCCGCCCGCAACTACCTCAACGAGAACATCCCCGAACTCGAAGTCGGCCACGACGTCATCATCGACGTAAAACTCGGCGAAGGGAGCGGGGACCTCCAAGACGTGTTCTCCGAGGAGGGCGCGACGGTACCGATGGCGAACGACACGAGCTTTGGAGTGGGTCATGCCCCACTCTCGGAAACCGAGAAGATCGTCCTGAACGCCGAGAACCGCCTCAACGGCGAGTTCGCGGCCGATCACCCCGAACTTGGCCCGGACGTGAAGATCATGGGCAAACGCGAACGCGACACCATCGACGTGACCGTCGCCGCCGCGATGGTGGACAAGTACATCGACAACCGTGAGGAGTACGACGCCGTCGTCGAGGAGGTACGCGACTACGTCCACCAGGTCGCCCACGAGTACACCGACCGCGACGTGAACGTCTACGTCAACACCGCCGACGACGATGAGAGCATCTACCTGACGACGACCGGCACCAGCGCCGAGATGGGTGACGACGGCTCCGTCGGCCGTGGAAACCGCGCCAACGGTCTCATCACGCCGAACCGCTCGATGAGCATGGAGGCGACCAGCGGCAAGAACCCCGTCAACCACATCGGAAAGATCTACAACCTACTGAGCACCGAAATCGCCGAAATCGTGGTGGCGGAAGTCGATGGAATCCGCGACATGCGGGTCCGCCTGCTCTCGCAGATCGGGCGACCCATCGACCAACCGCACGTCGCCGACGCTCACGTCGTCACCGAAGATGGTGTCGAACTCGGCGACATCGAAGACGACATCGTCGCCCTCGTGGACGAGGAACTGTCGAACGTGACCCACATCACGAAACGCGCCATCGACGGCGACGTGAGGACGTTCTGAACGAGCGAAGGACGTTCTAATCGGACGCTTGGCGGTTTTTATTTTGGTGTATTTACCGTCGATTGATACGTATCTCTTTGGCCCTTGGTGACGTACTCCAAACGATGGTGGGGAACGACGTTACGGAATACGACGCACATCGAAGCAGACCGGTGACCGAGGAGAGCTATGGAATTCCCGACGAGGAAGGGGAGATGCTTTCGTGGACGTTCGTACGCGATGCGATGGCGGAGGATCAAAACTACTGGCTGTGCACGACGCGGCCCGACGGCCATCCGCATGTTCGTCCGGTTTGGGGTGTCTGGGTCGATGACGCCCTCCACTGCGGTGGCGGCGAACGAACTCGTTGGGTTCAGAACATCCAGGCCGATTCCCGTATCGTCGCACATCGGGAAAGCGGCGAAGCGGTCGTCATCATCGAAGGCGTTGCAGAGCGTGTCACCGATACGGACCTCGAAGAACGACTCGACACGGCGTACCAGGGAAAGTACGGTATCCAGCACGGAACACCGTTTTTCACGGTTCGTCCCAAAACCGTCTTCGCGTGGAGCGATTATCCGAACGACGCGACTCGATGGCAGTTCGGGTGACGGTGGGGTCGGAAGACGGAGTCGATCTCGGAGGCAGATGGTAAGACCGAGAGTGGAGGAGTGGCCGACTGGGAAGTAGCGATCCGTTACGAGGTAGACCTCTGATGTATTCAGAGAGTATTGTCTGAGACCCCACGTTGCCGTTGTAAGTGGGAGTTAAAGGCTGTGTTCCTTGTGAAACGGAAGAAATTGCCGATTGAAAGGGTCGGACAGAGACGAGGGAATGATGGTACACATTCATGTGAGGGAACAGCCACGATAGACGAAGCAATAGGGTTAAATACCTATTTTACCAACAATCCCCCGAGAGAGTCGCAAACTGGAGATAGCGACTCGGTCGCGGTTTGTCTTCAGCTGAAATCGTGCTGTCGCTTTTGACCTATCGAGAGTATCATTTCTCGGCGCACAAGCAGTGTCTTTCGTGGTATCGGCGTCCGCCCCTGTTGAATCGGTGTGGATTTTCGGTCAAACCGACCCCCCGAAACCCCTCCCTTCCCCTCCACCACACACTCCCACACTTACAACGGCAACGTGGGGTCCCCGACAAACGGATCAAACAATCGATGGCAACGCGCGTTTACAACGGCACTCCAGGGTTAAGAGAAAGGGATCCCACAACAAAACGCCAATATTCGCGGGGAACGGCTCGTCTATGCACCATTTACAACGGCAACGCGGTGTCCATGCAACTACCACTCAATCGATTTCCCTCCCTCGC
Source organism: Haladaptatus sp. (assembly GCF_049589095.1). Taxonomy (NCBI): domain Archaea; kingdom Methanobacteriati; phylum Methanobacteriota; class Halobacteria; order Halobacteriales; family Haladaptataceae; genus Haladaptatus; species Haladaptatus sp. The sequence goes on from NZ_JBAWAC010000482.1 coordinate 2,822, forward strand.
ATCAGAAACCTCGTGGCACTCGAAGAACAGTCCGATAACTAGACCACCGATGTCGTTCCGA
>NZ_JBAWAC010000483.1:0-2518 GCF_049589095.1 Haladaptatus sp.
GTGCTCCTCGATGCCGAAGGATTGTTCGAGGGCCTCGTCCTTCGCGATATCGCCGCCGAGTTCGAGCATCACGGAGTCGGTGTCTCCGTATGCCACTTCGTAGTCGATTTCGTTCGCCGCCGTTTCGGTGAACTCGATAACTTCCCGACCGGTGGCGGTAATCGCCGCACCCATCTCCTTGTCGTAGAGACGGAACCGGTCCCATCCCAGCACGCCGTACAGCGAGTTCATGATGACCTTCACCGCGGCTTGCTGCCGGTCGTAAATCCCGTACTCCGCACTGCTTGGATCGTGTTCGTTCCGCAGTCCCTTTTTCTCCTCACGCTCGGCCAGCGTTTCCGTGATGATGTCGCGGATGATGCCGTCCTCGTCCTTCCGGAAGTGGGTGCCGTTCGGCGCGACGTAGGTATCCCCGTCGAACGTTTCCGGGTCCACCTTCGTCTCGGGGGACGCGTTGATGGTCGCCATCGACATCGGATACAGGGATTTCAGGTCCAGCACCGTCACGTTCTCCCTGACGCCTGTAATCGGGTCGAACACGGCACCGCCCTCGTAATCCTCGCTTTCGACCTGCCCCTTCGACGGGAGTGCGAACTGACCGTGGGCTTTGTGCAGGACGTACACGTCCACCGCATCGCCGGGCGTCGTCGCGTCTTCGAGTTTACACCCGACGAACGAGGCGACCTCCTTCCAGAAGGTGACGATGTCCTGTTTCTTGTCGAGTTCGACGCAGAGTTCCACGTCGCGAACGTTGTATTCGAGCAGTCGGGTCGGGTTCTGTTCCCAGAGGTCACCAATATCGCCCGCGTAGCGCTCCTTCCCGACGCCGAGTTCGACCTCGCCGACCGCGTCCAGCCGATAGGAGTCGAGTTCGCTGAACTGCGTTCGTTTGTACGCGTACAGCAGGTCGAAGACGACGCGACCCTTGACTGTCGGGCCGCCCCAGTCGCTCCGCCAGACTTCGTTCACGCGTGAGAGTCGGTTGTAGTTGAGGTCGTAGTCGTGATGCGGTCCCTCCAACCGTTCGAGTCGGTCGAGGAAGTACGGTGCGTCGAAGTCCTCGAAGTTCCACCCCGTGAGGACGTCGGGGTTGGTGTCGTCGATGTAGTCGAGGAACGAATCGAGCATGGCCTCCTCCGTCTCGAACGTCCGGACGTCGATGGACGGTTCCTCCCGAAGCGGTTCGTATTCCGGGAGGTCCGTCGGCAGGTCGGCCTCGCCGTCGGGCGCGTCGAACAGCCACGCGATGTACTCGTCGCGGTAGGAGTCGTGACTCGTCAGACAGACGATCGGCTCCTCGCCGTCCTCCGGGAAGCCGGAGCGGTCGTCGACTTCGATGTCGAAGGTGTGTACCCTGAGATTTGCCTGCACCTCGGCCGCTTCGACTTCGCTTTCCTGAACGACGAGGCCGCCGTCCTCCCGCCGTCTCTCGGGGATCCGAATCCCGCTGTTGATGTCCTTGTCGATGAGAAACCGGTTGGGAAAGAGGATGTCGGCCTCGAAGTGCTCGAACTCGTCGCGGATGTTACCGACGTCGCGTGGCGTCCGACCGAAAATCTTGGTCAACTGCTCGCCACGGATACTCTCGTATCCCTCTTCCGAACCCGTAATTCGGCCATCGTTCAGCTTCCCGTCGTTCAGCGTCTTCGTCGGCGCGTAGAAGTACGGTTGAAAGCCGACGACGCGGACGTGTTCCTGTTCGTCGTCCGACGTCCGGCCGAAGACGTGGATGATGGGTTCTTCGTCGTCGCCGTTCCCGTCGATGGTGTAATCTACCTGTGTCACCGCGAGTTCGATGGTTCCCTGCGAGTCCGGGAGCCAATCGGTATCGGCGTCCACGACGTGCGCCGTCGTGTCGTTTGCTCCTGCAACGGCGTGGGCTTCCGCTGCGGGGCGTTCCTCGCCGCCCGCAAAGTCGCCAAGCCCGGATTGAGTCATGTCGATTGTTTTTGGCGCTTCCGGGTAAAAACCCTCCCGTTTGTGCCAGTCCCGGAAGGGGAAAGAGATTTAATGTGTTAACTCATAGCACAGGTTGAGGTCAAGCCAATGTCTGACCGTGCAACAGAAGACGGAACGCTGGACTGCGCAGAAACCGAACTACCGGTTCCCGACGAACCGATGAGTTCGATTGAAGCCTATGAGACGGAGGACGGTGTCGTATTCTACGATGCCAACAATCCCCTCGGTTGGCTCAAGGCGTCCAGCACGGTCACGCTAGAAAAACACGTCTGAATCGACTCCGAACGCTTTTCCCTTTTATCCACCAACGTTCGACACCGTGTCCGACGACTTCGGCGATGACGATGAATCCTCGGAATCAGATGAGGCTTCTGAAGGGGGTCTATTCCCGAAAAACCCGGCCAACTGGTTTCAGGTTGGCGGGGTGAACGACAGTGATTACAACGGGCCGACGGTCCGCGATTACAGCGAAGTGGACGCACCCTCCGAGATCAAAAACGAGTTCTGGAGACAAGTGCTGTTGTTCAATATCGCCATCTTCTGTCTCGCTCTCGGTGTC
>NZ_JBAWAC010000484.1:0-3597 GCF_049589095.1 Haladaptatus sp.
CCGGCGTCGCCACGGCGGGCGTGCTAACGTTTATCAACGTGTACAACGAGTTCTTCTTCTCGTACCTGATGACGGACGGACAGGCGAAACACTGGGCACCACTTCTGTGGGGCATTCTGGGCTACCAGGGCCAGTACGCATCGTTCTACAACCTCATGGCGGCGGCGAGCATCGTGGGCATCCTGCCCATCGCAATCCTCGTCGTCATCGCGCAGGAGAAAATCGTCAGTGGACTCACCTCTGGCGCACTGAAGGAGTGATACACAATGGGTGAAGTTAACTTAGAACACGTTTCGAAACAGTACGATGATGTAACGGCAGTCGACGACATGAATCTGGAGATCAAGGACGGCGAGTTCATCACGCTCGTCGGCCCGTCCGGATGTGGGAAATCCACGACCCTAGAGACCATCGCCGGTCTCACGATTCCGACGGATGGGACGATTTCCATCGCCGGACGGGAAGTAACGACCCTCCCGCCGAAGGACCGTGGCATCGCCATGGTGTTCCAGAACATCGCGTTGTTCCCGCACATGGACGTGTACGACAACATCAGCTTCGGGCTTCGGCTCCGGAAGTACGATACGGACGAGGTGGACCGCCGGGTTGACCGGGCGGCCGAAATCGTCCAGCTCGAAGGCCTGCTCGACCGGATGCCGGACGAGATGTCGGGCGGCCAACGGCAGCGTGTCGCCATCGCGCGCGCCATCGTCCGTGATCCGGAAGTGTTCCTGATGGACGAGCCGCTGGCGAACCTCGACGCCAAACTGCGCGTTCACATGCGGACCGAACTCCAGCGGCTTCAGAAGGAACTCGACGCGACCATCATCTACGTCACGCACGACCAGGCGGAGGCGATGACGATGTCCGACCGCGTCGCGGTCATCAATCAGGGGAAACTCCAGCAGTTCGATCCCCCGCTCGTCTGTTACAACGAACCGAAGAACCTGTTCGTCGCTGGGTTCATCGGCTCGCCGAGCATGAATTTCGTCGAGGGAACGATCGACGCGAACGGGTTGGCGACGGAGGATTACCACGTCCAGTTCGACCCCGGCCAACTCAGCGGTGTCGCGCCGGACGACGAGGTGACGATGGGGGTCCGTCCCGAAGACGTGTACCTTCTCGACGATGCGGACGACGTGGCGAACCCCACGGACACCATCTCGGCCCGAACGGACGTGCTCGAACCGATGGGCGACGAGATTTTCGTCTACTTGCTGACGGGCGGCGCGAGTTCGGAGGGAATGGACGCCGAAGCGGATGATTCCCACCAGCTCCTGATGAGCGTGGATCCCGACAAGGACATCGAAACAGACCAGGAAGCGGAGGTCGTCCTCGATCGGGAACGTATCCATCTGTTCGATACGGAGACCGGCGACGCCATCGCACACGGACTGGAGTTCGCCTCGGTCGGAACGGGGGCCACCGGCACGGAAGCGGAGGGGGACGACTGAGATGGTGACGGAACTCGGTTGGTTCTACCTGGGCGCGGGTACGTTCCTGTTCTTCTTCTGGGCGTACGGCATCGCGTCGTTCGTCTTCGACGTGAAGAACAAGATCATTCCCGGTATTCGAGGACTGCTCGCGGACCGGAAAGACAGAAAAGCGGAGGAAGAACGTGAGCGCGAACGCGAAGAAAAGAAACAGCAGTTGTATTGACGTGCGCCCGTTTACCCACCCGAGTTCGTCTCGACCACGGCAAAAACTGCCGAAGACCCCCTCCGTCACGACGGAGTGGCACGACGAAAGGAAAAGAATAACACCGTCTCACCGGTGAGCGGTAACTATGAGTGCCAGTGAGCCGGTTCGAGTTGGGTTCGTCGGTCTCGGAAATATTGGACATTATCACGCCGACCGCGTCACTGACTTACGCCACGAAATCGTCGGCGGTGTCGATATCAACCCCGACGCACGCGCCCGATTCGCCGAGAAATACGATACCCGCTCGTTCGAGAGCTACGAGGAGCTGTACGAGTCGGACATCGACGCCGTCGTCGTCACGACGCCGAACAAATTCCACGAGGAGTACGCTATCTCCGCGCTCGACGCGGGACTCGACGTGCTTTTGGAAAAGCCGCTCGCCCACACGCTGGAGAGCGCGGAGCGCATCGCGGAGGCGGCCCGCAACGCCGAGGGATTCTGTATGGTCGGCTTCCACAACCGCTTCCGGACCCCCGTCGAGGTCATCAAGGGCTACCAGGACGAGGGTCGCTTCGGGAAGACGCGTCACGTCGAAGCCAACTACATCCGACGCCGTGGCATCCCCGGCCGTGGCTCGTGGTTCACGAACCGCGACGTCGCTGGCGGCGGTGCCCTCATCGACATCGGCGTTCACGCCATCGACCTCGCGCTTCACCTCCACGACTTCCCGGACGTGAAGGAAGTCAGTGGCGAGGTTCGCTCGCAGTTCGGTGACCGCGACGACTACACGTACCTCGAAATGTGGGGCGACGACACCGATTCGGGCACGTTCACTGTCGACGACTCCGTAACCGCGTTCATCCGCTGTGAGAACGGCAAGACAATCTCGCTCGAAGTCGCGTGGGCCGCCAACCGCTCGTCGAGCGAGGAGTACTTCGTCCGCGGCACCGACGCGGGCGCGAGCTTCGACAAGCACGACGACTCGCTCACCATCTACGAGACGAGCATGGTCGGTTCCGACCACTTCTCGGATACCAACGTCAAGACCCGCCAGGAGGACGCCCACAAAGCCGAACAGCGCGTCTTCTTCGAAGCGGTTCGGGACAACGTCGCACCGAAGATGAACACCATCGAACAGGCTCTCACGGTCCAGCGCGTCATCGACGCCGTCTACCGGTCGTCACAGGACGAGAAAGCAGTCCAGTTGGATTGAGTTATCGAACCCACCGAAGCCATTTTCCGTGTTGCTCGTAGGCGAGCAGCCGTCGGTACTCCTCGCCGTCGAACCATTCGAGACCGAACGCGCTGGCCCACTCGTCCGCCGACGCGTGACCGGACAACCAGTGGAGCGGTCGTTCCTCCGCGGCAGTTTCGATCCGCGTCCGGAGTCGGTCCTGTGCCGTCTCCGGGAGTTGATACCGCATCTGCGTGTCGAACACGCAGACCGGAACGTCCGACGGAATCCCCGCGAGAACGTCGGGGAGTTCTTCGACCGCGTCTCCCTGCCGAAGTTCGGGCGGATGCCGTCGCGCGACGTTCGTGGCCTGTCGAAGGAGTCGATGACGGTCCTCGTGTTCCGGCCAGACGAGCGCGCGAAGCCACCGGGCGTCCGTTTCGTGCCGTGCTTCGGCGGGATTTCCTCGGCGAGCGAGAGCAGATACGGGTCGTCGGCGACGCCACGCGCCAGTTTCTCGTACAGAGGAGACGTTCCGACACACCAGTCGGCGAACCACTCGAACTCCTCGGCGAGGCTCATATGGGAAACGATTGGAGACCCGGAGTGTAAGCGTTGCCACCAAAATTTTATTCTCGAACGGGGTAATCGTTCGTAACATGGACATCGGCGTTCACACACCACCACTGTACGGCGAATCGCTCGAAGACGCGCTCGAATATCTGAACGACATCGGCGTGGACGCCATCGAACCCGGCGTCGGCGGCTTCCCCGGCGACACG
>NZ_JBAWAC010000485.1:0-5161 GCF_049589095.1 Haladaptatus sp.
AGAGTAGCCCCTGCAATCAACGCTAGTAAGCCCGGTCCCCAATAGTTGATATTTGGGGCACAGGATCCACCCGCTTGACCTGCTTGATAGAGACAAAGGGATGTTGAAACGCAAGTATGAATGCAATGATTGCAATTGTGATCGTAGCAAAACCCAGGATACTGAGTGGGTTAGTCCACTCTGTGGTACTTCCCATGCATTACACGTACATCTCTACTGTGCTATAATCCCACCTCCTCAGAAAAATACAATTTGATCAAAGTGTATACTGTGGTCAACAACTGGTGTAGAGATATCTCGTCTCAGACGCTCTCGTTCGATTTCTTCTGCTGGTTCGCGATGAACGTCGAGATGACGGTGATGTCGAGGAGACCGACGACGATGAAAATCGCCGGGACGAACATTCCGTCGAGCGTGAAGAACAGCAGGATGCCGAGGAGAACGATCATCACCCCGCTCCCCCTGATGAGGAATCGAACTTTCTCGTGGTCTTTCAATTCGCCGAAGTTCTGCAACGTTTCGAGAGGGCTTTTCATGTTGAGGAGGATGAAGATATTTAATATAGATATTACGGTTACGATGAATAACAGGTGACTCCTCTCCCTCACTGGTATCGTTCAGCAGTAGGTAATCGAACGTTCCCAATTTGTACCACAGCTCGGAGTAGTGGCGTTTAAGTATTCTCTCGATAATCTTCGAATATGACTGGATCGCTACTCGAATCATCCCCGGAACGAACGCTGCATATCGGACGGGACCGTCCGATTCGCATCAGCGCCGGGCATCGATTGCTGCATCACGACGGGAAATGTAGCCGACCGCACGGCCACAACTACGAAATCGAGGTGACTGTGGTCGGCGAACTCACCGAGGAAGGGTGGGTCGTGGACAAGGGAGATATCACGTCGATAATCTCGGAATGGGATCACATGTTCCTGCTGGAGAACGGCGACCCGCTGGTGGAGGCGTTCGAGGAAAGCGGCGACGGGGCGGCCGTCGTCCTCTTCGAGGACCCGCCGACGGCCGAGGTGATGAGCCTCGAACTGGAACGTCGGTTCATGGAGGAACTTCCCGACAACGTCTCCGAAGTCGGGGTACAGGTGAACGAGACGTCCGAACTCTGTGGTGGACCGGTCTGACCATGCCCGTGAATGCGACCGGCTCGGAAGAGACCGAACGCGATGAGGAAGCGGGCTCGGACGAGCCGTCGCTTCCCATCAACGAGTTGTTCTACTCGTTGCAGGGCGAGGGCAAACTCGCGGGCGTTCCGAGCGTCTTCGTCCGGACGAGCGGCTGTAACCTTCGGTGCTGGTTCTGCGATTCGTATCACACCTCGTGGGAACCGACACACGCCCGAATGACGCTGGACGACATCGTCGCGGAGGTCGAGTCCTACGACGCGAACCATGTCGTCCTCACGGGCGGCGAACCGCTGGTTCACGGGGAGTCCGTCACCCTGCTCGACCGGCTTTCCGAACTGGGCTATCACACGACTGTCGAGACGAACGGGACGTTCCTCCCCGATGCACCGATCGATCTGGCGAGCGTCAGCCCGAAACTGGCCTCCTCGACCCCGACGCCAGAGAACGACCCGAAGGGCGACGGCGAGTGGGCGGAACGACACGAGGAGCGACGGATCGATGTCGGGACGCTCGCGGGACTCGTGGATGCGTACGAAACCCAATTGAAGTTCGTCGTCACCGACGACGCCGACCTCGAAGAGATAGAGGAACTGGTTTCGGCCGTTCGTGATGCCGCCGACGAACCGCTATCCGACACGGACGTTCTCCTGATGCCCGAGGGAGCGACCCGCGACGGACTGGACGAGAACCGCGAGCGGGTCGCCGAACTGGCGATGGAGTACGGCTACCGATATACGCCGCGCCTGCACGTGGACCTGTGGAACGACGCCCCCGGAACCTGAACGCGAAAGACGAAATGCGATAGACGATATTCATGACATCGAACGATTCATCGGACGACTCGACTGCGACGGACGAACAGACCGAAAAACGCGCCGTCATCCTCGCCTCCGGCGGGATGGACAGCGCAACCGTGGCCTACGAAGCACGCGAACGCGGGTACGAACCGTACTTCCTGCACACGTCGTACGGCCAACGAACCGAGACGAAGGAGTTCGACTGCGCGAAGCGACAGGCCGAGGAACTCGACGCCGGATTTCTGCACGTCGAGACGAGCCACCTCGCCACGATCGGTGGATCGAGCCTGACCGACGACGAGATGGACGTCGAGGACGCCGACTTGGAGAGCGACGAGGTGCCGGACACCTACGTCCCGTTCCGGAACGCGAACCTGCTCTCGATGGCGGTCTCCTGCGCGGAAGCGAACGACTGCGATGCCGTCTTTATCGGCGCACACAGCGAGGACTTTTCGGGGTATCCCGACTGCCGCCCACAATTCTTCGAGGCGTTCCAGGCCGTGGTGGACACCGGCACGAAGGACGAGACGAACATCGAACTCGTCGCGCCGTTCGTCGAGTTCCGCAAAACGGACATCGCGGAGCGCGGCGTCGAACTCGACGTTCCGTACGAACTGACGTGGAGTTGCTACCGCGCGGAGGAACCGGCCTGCGGAACCTGTGACTCGTGTGCGCTTCGCTTGCAGGCGTTCCAGAACGTCGGCGTGCGCGACCCGATCGAGTACGAGGAACGACCGGAGTACTGAGTACCGACTACCGAGTACTGATTACTGACTACTGGGACGCCGCGCTTTTTCCCCCGGTCGAAGCGACGTAGATCCCGGCGAGCACGACGGTTCCGCCGATGATGGTTGCAAGCCCTGGCGTCTGCCCGAGGACGAGTAACGCGAGGATCGTGCTCCCCACGGGTTCGCCGAGGAGCGTGACGCTCACGACGCTCGATTCGACGTACTTCAGCGCCCAGTTGATTATCGTGTGGCCGAAGATTCCCGGCCCGACGGCCATCCCGAGAAAGAGGAACCACTCCGTCGGTCGGTAGGCCGTAAGGGCGACCGTCGCGTCGCTGGTCAGTGCGGCACCGAACAGGACGACGGTGGTCACGCTGTACACGACCGTCACGTACGGAATCAGCGACACGCGCTGGCGGAGCGACCGCCCGGCGAGGACGTATCCCGCCGCCGCTATCGCCCCGACGATCGCGAGTCCGTTTCCGTACAGCGGCCGCGCCCCGGCGACGACGGCGTTCGAGAGCAGGCCGCTCAGCGACATCGCCACCATCCCGAGCAGTGCGACGAAAATTCCGATCATCGTCCGTCGGGTGACGCGTTCATCGAGCAGCGCCCACGCACCGACCATGACGAACAGGGGTTGGGATTGGACCAGCGTCACGGACGCCGCGACGGTCGTCCAGTCCAGACTCGCGAACCACGCGATGAAGTGTGCGGCGAGGGCACACCCTGTGACGACGGCGATGAACAGATCCCGCCCCGAGAAGGTTCGCAGGTCGTCCCGATACCGCGTGACCGCGAGCGGCGCGAGGAGGAGCGTCGTGAACAGCGACCGATAAAACGCCTTGATGATGCTCGGCGCGTGACTGAGTTCGATGAGGATGGCGCTCGTGCTGACCGCGACGATGGCGACCGCGAGGGCCGCCATCGGGGACACCTCGTCCTCCACGCGCTCGACCATCCCGAACATTACGTGGGGGTTCCGCCGCGGGGCGGTTGAACGTTCCGAACGAGGAAAGCGACGAACTGCGGGAAATCGACCACCATCACATGTGCACCGGAATCCACGAGAGCCAGTGGACGACCGTCTCGGGCGGAATGAGCGGCTTGTGAAGCACCAACCAGTCAAGAAGCATCAGTCCGACGCCGTGGGCCACGACGGACGGAAGCAACGAATCGCAGTTGAAATCCACCACGCCGAACAGCACGTCCGTCGGTGCCGACAGTACGACTTCGATGGGTGGTTTTCCGAGGTGATGAAACGCATAGATCACCGGACTCACGAAGGCGCTCTTGTATCCGATCTTTCGCAGACCGACGCAGAGAAACCCGCGGTAGTAGGTCTCGGCCGCGAGCACGACGATGAACTGCTTTACCGAGTGCGGGAGGAAGTTCCCGAGCGCCGCGCTCGTCTCCCACATCGGATAGTACGTCCGAATGGTCGGCAGCGACGACCCGACGACGTAAATCGGAATCACGAACGCCGCGAGAATCAACGTGTTGCGTACCGCCTTTCGATCCACCCGATAGCCGAGGTGACGACCGTGCGTTATCGCCAGTACGCCGGGAATCAGGATGTACAGCGTCGTGTCGCGGATGACGCGTAGGTTCAGGCTGCCTCCCGTGCTCGGCAGGTACGACCATGAAACCGTGATGATCCCGCCGACGAGGAACGTCAACTGTACCCACGAGAGGCCGAACGACCCGTCCTCGACGTTTCGGGAGAAGTTCACGAATCGTCGGCGGTCGGGACCGGACCCGTGCCGATGACGTCGCGAATCGCGCCCGTGAACGCCTGCTCGGTCTGGAAGTACGTCATCTCGACCTCCTCCAGAACGGCGTCGAGTTGCTGTGGTCCGTCCGGCGTTCGAATCGTCTCGCTTCCTTCCCGGCGCGCGATTTCGCTCTTCTGAATGGGCCAGAACAGCCGCGAAGAGATTCGCGCGATAGGTGCGCCATCGACGGGTTCACCGTCGCCGAGTTCGACGGCAGGTCCCTCGTCTTCGTTATCGTCGGCCATACCGTGGGGTTTGCGAGGGCGCGGATTATGCTTTTCGAACCTACCTTTTGCTGCGCGGAAAGTCGCGGCGGGGCCGCGACTTTCCGCTGGCAAAATCTGGACCAAAAGCCGACGTCACCCCCTCAGGCGCGTCTCCGACGCGCCTTCGAGGATTCCTCGGCCCGGAAAATCTTCGATTTTCCGGTGAGCGTGCTGGCGACTGGCGGTTGTGTCACCGGCAGCCACCTGTGGTTTGTGTCGTCTGCTGATTCTTGCTCCTCGTGTCGGTTGCTGATCCGGCGGTTGCACCCCCGGCCTACCGCTCCCTTCGGTCGCTCGATAATTATTGTCTGGTGGACCTATCAGATAGTGTTTGGTTCCGGGAGGTGGTAGAACAATCGATAAAGTGGAATGTATGATAGTCGTCTCAGCACCCGACTTTCGAGAGATATAGCATCCAAGTATACTAATTCTGATGGATGTCTGACGTAGTAG
>NZ_JBAWAC010000486.1:0-4157 GCF_049589095.1 Haladaptatus sp.
CTTGACGAACGAGAAGGTGACACAGAGCGAGGTCAGCGACGTCGCGAACATCAGCGAAGTCACCATCCGAAACCGCTACCACGAACTGCTCGACGCCGAGGAAGGAACGATCGCACCCTGAACGGGCGAAAAGGACTGTTTTTGTGCTGACCGCCGACCGCGGCTACCGACTACGTTGTTATCGGTCGTTCCACGCTTCGGCCAGCGATGGCCAGTAGGCGAAGAGGACGAGTCCGAACCAAAGGACGGCGAAGATGATAGCACCGCTCATCGTCGTCGTGGCGTAGTCGAGGAGCGACGCCGTCTGACTCGTCGGCGAAAACGTGTCGAAGATGACGTAGAGCGCGAAAAGGGCTGGAGCGCTCGCCAGCAGAATCGTTGCCGCAACGGCCAGCAGTTCGCCGGTCGCCCCGTCGGAGGACGAGCGCGAACGTGTTTCGGTTGCCATATCGGGTGCAAGTCGGCCGACTGGAATAATCTTTTTCCTCTCACGTTACGCGGTCGGTGTCGTACTGCGAGACGTACGAGACCAGCGCGAACAGGACGATGAGAACCGTCGCCGTGAGCGCCATGCCGAACAGCGCCATCGAGGTGGGACTCATCTCGAACAGCGAGACGCCGAACAATCGCAGTATTTTGTGTCGGTTTTGACCGGTCGCGCCGACCGTGAGTCCGATACCACCCGAGACGAGAACGATCGTTACGGCAGTGACGAGAAAGATGCGACGGCTCGAAAGGGTACGCTCGCTCATCGACGAAGATTGACACCCAGTCGGGTTAGGGCTTGCTACTTCGAACGGCCAAAACGGTTCCACGACCGTTCGAAGCGCGGCTGTGGGCACTCTCATCCGTTCGTGGCGACAAAAAAGATCGCGATCAGGCGGTCGCTTACTCGGCGGCGATGACGTCGTCGATGCGGACGATCATCGTCGCGGATTCGGTGGCGCTCTCGACGGCTTCGCTCTTGACGGCGGCGGGGTCGATGACGCCCTTCTCGACGGGGTCGGCGATTTCGCCGGTCTCGCCGGAGGAGATGATGCCTGCGCGGCCTTCCTCGGCGTCGTTCGCCGCACGGAGGTCGACGAGGGCGTCGATGGGGTCCATGCCGGTGTTTTCCGCGAGGGTTCGCGGGAGCATTTCGATGGCGTCGGCGAACGCCTCGACGGCGAGTTGTTGGCGGCCTTCGATGCCCGCGGCGTCGTCGCGAACGCGGCCCGCGATGTTGATCTCGGTCGCACCGGCACCGGGGACGACGCTCTCGGTTTCGACGGCGTTGGCGACGACGTCGAGGGCGTCCTCGATGGCGCGCTCGACTTCGTCGACGACGTGTTCCGTTCCGCCGCGGACGAAGACGGTGACGGACTGTGCCTCGTCGGCACCTTCGACGAAGACGAGGTCCTCGTCGCCGTACTTCTCGACGCGGATGGAGTCGGCGTGGCCGAGGTCGTCGTCGTCGATGTCGTCCGGTTTACCCGTGCGCTTGCCGCCCGTGGACTGGGCGATGGCGCTCGTCATGTCGTCGTCTACGTCCTCGAAGGCGAGGATGCCGTGCTCGGCGAGGTACGAGGCCGTACGGTCGTCGATGGAGGAGTGAGAGAAGACGACGTCGACACCGGCGTCGGCGATGGAATCGGCGAGGTCGCGGAGCTGGTTGTCCTCGGCGTCCATCGCGGCGGTGAGCTGTTCGACGTTGTCGACGGAGTACTCGGCGTCGAGTTCCGTCTCGCGAACGCCGAAGGTGCCGTCGGTGGCGAGGATGGTCGCGTCCTCGACCGAGCGCGGCATGTTCTTGTGTGCGGGTTCGGCGTCGGCGACGATTCCCTCGACGAGTTCCGTCCCGCTGGAACTGCCGCCGACCTGCGTCAGCACGCGGATCTCGTCGCGGTCGAGTCCGTCGTCGGTTTCGACGCCACGGACCGCGTTCACGACGACATCGGCGAGTCGCTGGGTCGTGATGTCACCGGTGCCCTTGCCGGTCATGCTGGATTCGGCGACCTGCTTCAGGAGGTCGTCGTCGATGTCGACGTCGAGCGAGAGGTCCTCGACGGCCTCGATGGCGATGTCACGAGCGCGGGCGTAGCCCTCCACGATGGTCGTGGCGTGGACGTCCTGTTCGAGGAGGTTCTCGGCCTTCGCGAGGAGTTCCCCGGCGAGGACCGCCGCCGTGGTCGTCCCGTCGCCGACTTCGTCCTCCTGTGTCTGGGAGACTTCGACGATCATCTGTGCGGCGGGGTGCTCGATGTCCATCGAGTCGAGAATCGTGACCCCGTCGTTCGTGATGACGACGTCGCCGTCGTCGGAGACGAGCATTTTGTCCATCCCACGCGGTCCGAGCGTGGTGCGTACGGCCTCGCTGACCGCTTTCCCGGCCGTGATGTTGGAGGATTGAGCGTCCCGACCTTGTGTCCGTTCCGTGCCTTCGCTGAGGATGAACATCGGTCGTCCGCCCATGCGTCGCTGTCCGAATCCTGATTCTGACATACGTATAATGAATGATTGATGTTCTATATAAATCTTTTTACTCGGTTTGCCGAACGAGAGCAGGTTACACGCATCGACCGATAGATACAAACCCGATTACCATCGAGAAATTTTCAGATGCTATAACTGGAGCACCGGTTTCGTGTGGTGGACGTTCACGCCCGACTCCCCGTCGAGGAGTCGGTTACGGCGCGCGGTCGGGCCATCTCGCCCGACAAGTTGGAGCGCGAGTTCCACCAGGCGGGTGTCGTGAACGCCATCGTCTTCCCCGGTCCCGTCCAAGGGGGTTCGAGCTATCTCCGAGCGAACAACGCCGTCGCTCGGCGAAGCGTTGAACGTCCGTTTTTTGCGTTTGCCAGGATCAACGGTCCCCGCGACCCCGACGGGAGCGCCACGGCGCGCTTCCGAAACTTCCGCACGCACCGGAAGGACTGGCACACCTCCCCCGAAGACGTCGAGCAGTACGCCTACGACGACCGGTTCCACGGGTTCAAACTCGACCCGACCCACGACGGCCTTCCGGACGACGAGGTCCTCGACCAACTCGAAGACGTGAACCTTCCAGTCCTCGTCACCGCGGGCGACGGATTCCCCCCGGAAACCGCCGCAACGACACTCCTCGACCGCTCGTTCCCCGTGGTTCTCTCGCACTTCGGCGGCTTTCCGCTGAACCGTGATCTGATGGAGGACGCCATCGACCTGCTCGACTCGCACGACGACTGTTATCTGGACACGAGTTTCGTCCGCTATCGCGAGCAGATGGAGCGCGCCGTCATGGAGCACCCCGACCGCGTCCTCTTCGGCAGCGGTGCCCCCCACGCCCATCCGAACGTCGCCGTCATGGAGATACTCACCCTCGATGTGCCCGAAGATGCCATGCGAAAGGTGTTCACCAACAATCCCTGTCGCGTCGTCGAGGCGCTCGCACCGGACGAATGATCGTTCGGTGACGGGGTAAAATAGGTCCCGACGTTCGTTCTTTCCCGTAGTCGAACTGCTATTCCATCTCGGGTTCGACCTCGCGCCAATCGTAGCGTTCGACGGCGCGGTCGGCGCGGTCGGACAACCCGTTCGGGTTGCGCGTATCGTCCCGGTCCCGGAGGCGGGCGACGAGGCCGTCTTTGGAACCCTTGGCGATTCCCTTGGCGACTTCCTTGCCGCAACTGGCCCAGAGGGACGGACGGGTATCGCCGGAGGCGACGTTCCCTCCGGCCGTTCGCGCGTCGCGGACGGCGTCGTGGATGGTCCGTCTGAACACGGTCAGTCGCGGCCCGTAGTTTTTGACCATGCGGTAGGAGAGCGAGCGATATTTCGTCGCCCAATCGCGTTCGACACCCTTCTCGTCGGAGTCCTCGCGGCGCACGGCCACTTCCGGAGCCCACGTGATGGGGCGTTCTAATCCCGCGAGGCGGTGGGCACAATCGCGCGCGCCGCCGGTTTCGAGCGTTTCGTCGAAGCCATCCACGGCCTCGATGCCGTCACGGGTAAATGCGACGTTTACGCTCGAAAAGTAGGTCACGTCCCGGCCCGCGATCGTTCGCGTTTCGATCGTCTCGGTCGTCATCCCCGCCCGAACCGTCCGATGGACGGGACCAGTGACCACGTCCGCGCCGTCCGCGATGGCGTTCCGGATGCCGTCGTACCACGACTCCTCGACGGCCACCTCCTCGCCGAGG
>NZ_JBAWAC010000487.1:0-1726 GCF_049589095.1 Haladaptatus sp.
CCTAACTTCCTAACTCCCTTATCGGCGGGCATGACGAGCGACGCACAGGCCGAGGCGGGCACCGCCGAAGGCCAAGGGCCGGTCGAAATCTCCGAAGATCTCGCCGAGCGACTCGACAGCAAGCGCGAACAGTTGTTCGAGAAGTTCGAAATCAGGGACGGGTTTCCCGGCCCCGTGATGACGGAGGCCGAGAAGCGGACCGAGAACATTCAACAGGAGATTCAGGACGAGGCCGACGAGCGCAAGGACCTGCGCGAGATGACGACGTGGACGACCGACCCCGTCGACGCACAGGACTTCGACGACGCGATTTCCGTCGAGGAGCGCGAGGACGAGTACGTCCTCTGGGTCCACATCGCCGACGTGACCCACTACGTCCACCCCGAATCGAACATGTGGGAGGAAGCGGTCAAACGCGGGAACACGGTGTATCTCCCCGCCTACACGATTCACATGCTCCCGCCGATGCTGGCCGAGACGGTCTGTTCTCTGGTCCCCGACGAGGACCGTCTCGCCCACACCGTCGAGATGCACCTCGACAAGGAGAACCTCTCGTACGAGACCATTGACATCTACAAATCCGTCATCCGGAGCGACGAGCGACTCACCTACTCGCAGGCCGAGGAACGACTGGACGACGAGGACGCCCCGCTCCACGAGGAGTGTAAACTCTCCTTCGAACTCGCCGACCGGATGCACGAGCAGCGAAAGGAGGACGGCAGTCTCGTCCTGAACCCGCGACGTGACCGCGCCCACACCATCATCGAGGAGTCGATGCTGAAGGCGAACAAGGCCGTCACGCACGAACTGATGTGGGGCCGCGGCGTCGAGGCGATGTACCGCGTCCACCCACAGCCGACGCCCGACGAGTGGGGCAAAGCGCTCCAGGAGATACAGGACTTGAACGGCGTTTCGATTCCGGGTAGTACGTGGGACGACCCGCGGATGGCCGTCAACGCCACGCTGGAGGAAGCGCCGGGCCGACAGCTCGACAAGATCCAGTGGGCCGTCATGAAGGTGATGCCCCGCGCTCGCTACATGAGCGACCCGTTCGGCGGCCACCACGCGCTGAACTTCGAGATTTACGGCCACTTCACCAGCCCGATCCGGCGGCTCTCGGACCTCATCAACCACTGGATCGTCTACACCAACGATGTCCCGGAGGACCTCGTGGCGCTGTGTGACCGCGCCAGCGACAAACAGGCCGACGCGGAAGCCTGTGAGCGCGAGTACAAACAGTTCCTCGAAGAGGTCGGACTCGACCCCAACGCGGTCAACAACCGCGGCATCGAAATCGTCGAAGACGACGAGTAGAGTCGAGTAGAAACGAACGGACAAGATTATCGATGTTTCCCGACCCCGACTCCCGCAACGTCCTCGAACCGAACTGCTCGCGGTGTCCCGAACTCGTCGCGTGTCGAAACCGGATTTCGTGGGGGACCGGTCCGGTGGATGCCGACGTGATGGTCGTCGGGGAAGCGCCCGGCGTTGGCGCGCCGGACGCGGACCTGTGGCAGGGCGGCAACTGGACGGGAATGGCCTACACCACGCGGCACTCGGGTCGGAAGATTCGTGGGGTGTTCGACGAACTCGGCTACGACGCCTACTTCACGAACGCCGTGAAGTGCTTTCCCGAAGGGGACGACGGCTCGAACCGCGAGCCGCGTGCCGAGGAGTTGTCGAACTGCTTCGATCACTTGCAAACGGAAATCGAACGGGTCGGCCC
>NZ_JBAWAC010000488.1:0-2148 GCF_049589095.1 Haladaptatus sp.
GGCGGAAGCGATGACCGAAGTCTGTGACGAAACTGACACCGAACTCGTCGTCAACCACTCGTTCCGGTTCACCGAGAAGGTCCAGGAGCTACGAAGCGCCATCGAGGAAGGTATCGTCGGGGAGACGAAGTCCATCGCGGCGAACTTCCGACGCGAGTTGATGCGAAACTCGACCCACGTCCTCGACCTGCTCGTCTATCTGCTCGACGCCAGAGCGGCCACGGTCAGCGGCTATATCAACGGGGAGAACGACGCCGTCGATGCACTCGGCGGGACGCGGGAGGTGACCGACTCCGGCGGCGGCGGCCACGTGCTCCTCGACGACGGCACGTTCGCCACCGTCGATTGCACCGTCGCTCGCGAGATATCGTCGATGAGTCTCCAGTTCGTCGGCACGGAGGGGAAACTATACATCAACAACGACGACGGCGAGTGGCGCTACTGGACCCTCGATGACGGAACCCACGTGGAGCGGCCGATTCCCGGCGTGTCCGGCGCGTGGTCGTGGGATGAGGATTATCGGCGGGCGTTCCCGAACGCCGCGAGCCACATCGTCGACCTGCTGAACGGGGACGCGGAGAACCACTCCCCCGGCACGGACGCGACGCGGTCGCTCGAAATCATCGTGGGATTCTACATCTCGGACTACACGGGGAGCCACGTAGACCTGCCGCTCGATACGCCGCTCAAGGACGTGCGGATCACGTCGTGGTGAACGATGCGACTGATCGACACACACGTCCACGCGTGGGGAGCGGACTCCAAGCCACAGCCGTGGTACGAACCCGTTCTCCCCCCTGGATGGTCCGGGGAGTACACCCACGAGGGCCTCATCGAGGACATGAACCGCGTCGGCATCGACGAGAGCGTCATCGTCACCACGCCGCTGTACGGCCGGGAACGCGGCGCGAACGCCTACACCCTCGAAAGCATCGCGGCCCATCCGGACCGTCTCCACGGCGTCGGCCTCGTGGACTTCTTCGCCGACGACGTCCGTGACCGTCTCAGGGCGGTGCTGGACCACGACGGCATGCTCGGCGTTCGAATGCACGCCGCGTTGGAATACGACGACGCCCCCACGGAACTCGACCGTACCGGCGACTGGATCCTCGACGACGCGCTCGCGCCGGTGTGGGAAGAGATGGCGACGCTCGATGCGTGCGTGTTCGTGTTCCCGAAAGCACAGCAACTCGGAGCCGTCGGGCGACTCGCGGCGGCACATCCCGACGTCACGTTCGTCGTGGACCACATGGCGTGGCCAGACGGGACGACGACCCCCGATTCGGAACCGTGGAGCGACTTCCGCGACCTCGCGGCGTACGACAACGTCTACGTGAAGGTGAGTTCGTTACCCCGTTCGTCGATCGAAGGGTGGCCGTATCGCGACCTCTGGGGGTACGTTCGAAACCTCGTCGAGTGGTTCGGCGCGGACCGCCTGATGCTCGGTTCGGACTACCCGTGGATGGACGACTGGGCGACGTACGATCAATGTCTCGATTGGGTCACGGAAGCTCGATTCCTCTCGCCCCGGGACCAGCGCTACCTCAGGGCGCAGACGTTCACCGAACTCTTCGACGCGTAGCCCTGCCGCAACGGCAAGGGTTTTGAGTATTCGCCGGAATCGTGAGTACATGTCTCACGTCAGATTTCGCGACCCCGCCGGTGCCGTCCGAACAGGCTCGTGGACGGACGACGGTATCGTTTTCGCCGACAGCATGTACGACCCGGACGAGGTCGATATCCTCCCGCCGACCGAACCGAGCAAGATCGTTTGTGTGGGCCTGAACTACGCGGACCACGCGGCGGAATCCGGAATGGAGGTTCCGGAACGACCGTTGTTGTTCCTGAAACCGCCGAACTCGGTGGCGGGCCACGGCGACACGATTTCGCTCCCCGAGGGGAAAAAACAGGTCGAATACGAGGCCGAACTCGGCGTCGTCATCGGCGAGCAGTGCCGAAACGTCGCCGCCGAGGACGCCGACTCGGTCATCGAGGGGTACACCTGCGTCGACGACGTCTCGAACCGCGACGACCAGATGGTCGAACAGAACTGGATTCGCGGGAAGGCGTTCGACGGATCGGCACCCATCGGCCCGGTCGTCGCGCCGCCTGAGGACGTTCCGGACGACGCGACGGTCGAACTGCGAC
>NZ_JBAWAC010000489.1:0-6192 GCF_049589095.1 Haladaptatus sp.
GTGTTGACGAACGTGATCGAGAGGTTTCCCGACCCGTTTATCGGCACGTTCGACGCGGTCGAGACGATACAGAACGATCCCGTCGGGTTCGGCGTTCTTTGTTGGCTGGCCGCCGTATCCGCTGTGCGTCCGGTAGCCGTCCAGCCACCGTGAGCGACCAGCAATACCAGAATGATCGAGACAACTACCCGACGGTTCATCCGCCCCATCCCATGAGAACCGTCTCCCCCGTTCGTGCCATTCGTTCGTCCCCCACACCTGTCACGACGCCACCATTTGTATAGGTTTGCCTCGTGTCGAGGGGGATTTCGTCCCGAAATCACGTCACAGAATACAGATGGTTCTTTTCGGGAAGTGAGGGTTCAAATCCCATCGTCGGAGAGAGAGAGTATAAAGACGACACTGTTCGAGAATTGAGATTTTGAAAAGCGCCCGAGGCGGGATTTGAACCACGCCCGAGAACCTGCGCACGGAGCAGAACCTCGGTCTGATTCAAATTCGCTGGCGATTTCGTCCTCACTGGGAGACGAGCAACGCATCCGCGTTGCTCGTCGGTGAGTTCGGAAGAAATACGCCCGAGGCGGGATTTGAACCCGCGTCACGACCGTGACAGGGTCGTATGATGGGCCACTACACCACCCGGGCCTTCGCATTCACTTCTTTCTCGCGCCCTTATTAAGGGGTGTCGATTTGATTGCTCAATGGGAATGGTTGACGCAATCCGGATACGGCCTCGCTGGGATTTTCTCCCGAACGTCGATGAAAGTCGGTAGTCGCTCGCCCAATTGATCTTCGATATCGGGGCGTTCGGGTGCGGTTGGTCCACTCGGAGACGCATCTCGCCGGAACCGGTGTCCCGGATGGGTACCCAGTACACGTGGTCGGTCTTCCGTGAATACACAGCATAGGCATCGATTTCGTCCGTAGTGTACTCCGAATCCACACGTCCGTCAACTCCGACGGTGGACGTATAGAGGTTAAAACGTACGGTTCCGTTTATCCAACTTCCCGTCTTGCACTGCACTCGATGGAGGCTACCACCGTCGTCGGCGACGAGGTCGTATCTATCGCTATCCCCGAACGGAACAGACACCGAGAGACCGATTCCCATGAGCCTGCTCAAAACGATGCTCTCCGTTTCGTCCCCCTTCCGTGATGTGTTCATCGCTCGTCGTCGAACGATGTGTCGGTATCGTTTTTGAATCTATGCCGTGTTCGAACCGGCAATTAGAGGTAACGAACGAGGAACAACCTTACGAGTTACAAAGTACAGACGACTCTATTCGAGAGTTGAAAGTTTAGAAAGCGCCCGAGGCGGGATTTGAACCCGCGTCACGACCGTGACAGGGTCGTATGATGGGCCACTACACCACCCGGGCCTTCGCATTCACTTCTTTCTGGCTTGTACTCTTAAGGCTTTCCAATGACGTTCCGTATGTGGATTCGTACCGAGCTATGTTAACGCATCCCGCTTGCCCAAACCATTTATACCAGAACGGAGTAGATAGCAGTGTTCAGTTGGCTTCCTCCGTTCGGTGCGGAGGTATTCGGGATAGCCGAGCGTGTGCGAACCCTATTTAGCAAGCCTTAAATGAGTGCTACGTGTAATACCCTGTAGTATCTCGTGATAGCCATTTCTCCCGCTAGCCGGAAACTCGTGCACACATGGTAGACGTAAGCCAACACAAAATGGTTCCGGAGCACACCATCGTCGATTCGGACGAAATCGACGAAGTGCTCGCGGAATACGACATCAAGAGTACAGACCTGCCGAAGATCAAACGGACCGACCCTGCACTGCCCGACGACGCAGAGCCGGGTGACGTTATCAAAATCGTCCGCGACTCACGAACGACCGAACGAGCAGTCGTGTATCGACTCGTGGTGGAATAATGCAACAGCAAGATCGACGCGAACTATCGAGGGAGTATTTCTCGAAAGAACGACTCGCGGAGCATCACTACCGCTCGTTTAACGCCTTCCTGAACCGAGGTATGCAGGAAGTCGTTACCGAGAAGGGAATCATCGACACCGACATCGGTGACAAGGAAGGAGAGGAACCGGTGTTCGTCGAACTCGGCGACATTCGTGTGGTTACTCCGCGCGTACGCGAAGCGGACGGGAGTGAAGAACTCCTCTACCCGCAGGAGGCACGCCTCCGTAACATCACGTACTCCGCACCGGTGTTCATGGAGATGACCATCGTCAAAGGCGAAGGCGACGACAAACGCGTCGTCGATTCGACCGAGACGAAGGTCGGACGGATGCCGATCATGGTCGGCTCCGAGAAGTGTAACATCGCCAACTTCGACGAGGACGACCTGGTCGAAATCGGTGAGGACCCCGCCGACCCCGGCGGCTACTTCATCGTCAACGGTTCCGAACGGGTGTTGATGACCTCCGAGGACCTGGCACCGAACAAGATTCTCGCCGAGTACGACACGAAGTACGGCGACGAAATTCAGGTCGCAAAGACGTTCAGCCAGCGCCGAGGATACCGTGCCTTGGTTCTGGTCGAGCGCTCGCGTGACGGCCTGCTCGAAGTGTCGTTCCCGTCCGTTTCGGGAAGCGTCAACTTCGTCACGCTCGTTCGTGCGCTGGGACTCGAATCCGACGAGGAGATCGTTCACCGCGTCTCCGACGACCCGGAAATCGTGAAGTTCATGCTCGAAAATCTGGAGGCCGCCGAAGTCCAGACACAGGAGGAGGCAATCGAGACCCTCGGGAAGCGGGTCGCCTCCGGACAGGGCAAAAACTACCAGTTGAAACGGGCAAACTACGTCATCGACCGCTATCTCCTGCCGCACCTCCACGAGGACGGTGTCGAGGAGGAGGAAGTTCGCATCAACAAGGCGTACTACCTCGCCCGGATGGCCGAGGCGTGTTTCGAACTCGCACTGGGTCGGCGCGACTCGGACGACAAGGACCACTACGCCAACAAGCGACTGAAAGTGTCCGGCGACCTGATGAAGGACCTGTTCCGGACGGCGCTGAACAAGCTGGCACGCGACGTGAAGTACCAGCTCGAACGCGCGAACATGCGTAACCGACAACTGTCCGTGAACACGGTGGTTCGGTCGGACGTTCTCACCGAGCGTCTCGAACACCCGATCGCGACGGGGAACTGGGTCGGTGGCCGCTCCGGCGTATCGCAGTTGGTCGACCGGACGGACTTCATGGGTGTGCTGTCACACCTTCGCCGTCTCCGCAGTCCGCTCAGTCGTTCGCAGCCTCACTTCGAGGCACGTGACCTGCACGCGACCCAGTGGGGTCGTATCTGCCCGTCCGAGACGCCGGAAGGGCCGAACTGTGGACTGGTGAAGAACTTCGCGCAGGCGATGGAACTCAGCCAGAACATCGAGGACGAACAGGAACTGAAACAGGAACTCTCGTCGATGGGCGTCGAGGGAATTCCCGGAATCGAGAGCATCGAAGGGAGCGCAGACTGATGAGTCAGGGACGAGAAGCCAAAGTATACGTCAACGGCAGTTTGGTCGGGACACACCCCGACCCCGAACAGCTTGCAGATCAGGTCCGTGAGGCGCGCCGACGGGGCGACGTCAGCGAGATGGTCAACGTCTCGGTCAAGGGACGCACCAGCGAGGTCATCATCAACGCCGACGCGGGGCGCGCACGCCGCCCGCTCCTCGTGGTCGAGGACGGCGAAACGCGCATCACGGACGAGGAAACCGAGGCGCTCAAGCAGGGAGACCTCTCGTTCGAAGACCTCGTCGAGCGTGGGAAGATCGAGTTCATCGACGCCGAGGAGGAAGAGGACATCTACGTCGCCGTCGATGACACCGAGTTGAACGAGGACCACACGCACCTCGAAATCGACCCGCAACTCATCTTCGGTATCGGTGCCGGGATGATTCCGTACCCGGAGCACAACGCCAGTCCCCGGATTACGATGGGTGCGGGGATGATGAAGCAGTCGCTCGGTCTGCCGTCGGCGAACTACCGTATTCGCCCGGACACGCGACAACACCTCTTCCACTATCCGCAGCTCTCGATGGTGAAGACGCAGACGACGGAACAGATCGGTTTCGACGACCGACCTGCCGCACAGAACTTCACCGTCGCGGTCATGAGCTACGAAGGGTTCAACATCGAGGACGCGCTCGTCATGAACAAGGGGTCCGTCGAACGCGCGCTCGCGCGTTCGCACTTCTTCCGTACCTACGAGGGTGAGGAACGCCGCTACCCTGGTGGACAGGAAGACCGCTTCGAGATTCCGGGCGACGACGTGCGCGGTGCCCGCGGTGAGGACGCGTACACGCATCTGGACGAGGACGGACTGGTCAACCCCGAGACGCGCGTTGACGAGAACAGCGTATTGTTGGGGAAGACGAGTCCGCCGCGATTCCTCGAAGAGCCGGACGACATGGGTGGCCTATCGCCACAGAAGCGCCGCGAAACCAGCGTCACGATGCGCTCGGGCGAATCCGGCGTCGTGGACACGGTCACGCTGATGGAGGGCGAGGACGGTTCGAAGCTCTCCAAGGTGTCCGTTCGTGACGAGCGAATCCCGGAACTCGGGGACAAGTTCGCATCGCGACACGGACAGAAAGGTGTCGTCGGTCACATCGCACCGCAGGAGGACATGCCCTTCACGCAGGAAGGGGTCGTCCCGGACCTCATCGTCAACCCGCACGCGCTGCCGTCGCGGATGACGGTCGGTCACGTGCTGGAGATGATCGGCGGAAAAGTCGGCGCGATGGAAGGTCGTCGCGTGGACGGAACCGCGTTCACCGGCGAGGATAAAGAGGACCTCCGCGCCGCGCTGCAGGAACGCGGGTACAAATCGTCGGGGAAGGAAATCATGTACTCCGGCGTGACGGGCGAGAAGATTGAAGCCGAGATTTTCGTCGGCACCATTCTCTACCACAAGCTCTACCACATGGTGTCGAACAAGCTCCACGCTCGTTCGCGTGGACCGGTGCAGGTGCTCACGCGCCAGCCGACGGAAGGTCGTGCCCGCGAGGGTGGTCTCCGTGTCGGTGAGATGGAGCGTGAGGTGCTCATCGGACACGGTGCCGCGCTGGCACTCAAGGAACGACTGCTCGACTCCTCCGACCGCGAATGGATCTACGTCTGCGGTCAGTGTGGAATGAGCGCGGTCGAGAACATCGACCAGAACCGTGTGTACTGCCCGAACTGTGAGGAAGAAACGGACATTCACGAGATCGAGATGAGCTACGCGTTCAAGCTCCTGCTCGACGAGATGAAGGCGCTTGGCATCGCGCCGCGACTCGAACTGGAGGACGCAGTCTAATGGCAACAAGTCAAACTCCCAAGGAAATCGGTTCCATCAGCTTCGGGCTGATGGACCCGGAGGAGTACCGAGAGATGTCGGCGACGAAGATCATCACCGCCGACACGTACGACGACGACGGATTCCCCATCGACATGGGGCTGATGGACCCGCGATTGGGCGTCATCGACCCCGGTTTGGAATGCAAGACCTGCGGGCAACACTCCGGGTCGTGCAACGGCCACTTCGGTCACATCGAACTGGCCGCGCCGGTCATCCACGTCGGCTTCACGAAACTCATCCGCCGACTGCTTCGCGGGACGTGCCGTGACTGTTCTCGACTCCTGCTCACCGAGGAAGAACAGGAGAAGTACCACGGCATGCTCACGCGAACGAAGGAACTCGGCAACGACATCACCGACGTGACGAAGGCGGCCATCCGCGAGGCGCGGAAGAAGGACCGCTGTCCGCACTGTGGTGAGGTCCAGTACGACATCAACCACGAGAAGCCGACGACCTACTACGAGGTCCAGCAGGTTCTCACGAGCGAGTATTCCGAGCGAATCGCCTCCCGGATGCAGGGCCGTGACGAGAACGGCGAGGAGGACGAGGACCTCGAACCCATGGCGCCACAAGAGTTGGCGGACAAAACGGGCATCGAGATCTCGCGCATCAATCAGATCATTTCCGGCGAGTTCCGCCCGCGCGAGGCGGACCGGAAATCCATCGAGAAGGCGCTCGGCATCGACCTGACGACCGAGGACATGAACAAGCTGATGCCCTCGGACATCCGCGACTGGTTCGAGGACATCCCGGACTCGGACATCGAGGCGCTCGGCATCGACTCCGACCGCTCGCGTCCCGAGTGGATGATCCTGACCGTCCTGCCGGTCCCGCCGGTGACTGCTCGGCCGTCGATCACGCTGGACAACGGCCAG
>NZ_JBAWAC010000490.1:0-2673 GCF_049589095.1 Haladaptatus sp.
GGTATCAAACGAACCGAATTCAGTACGCAACTCGTTCGACAACTGCCTGAACGAGTGTCGTCCCTCTCGATTTGGGCGGGTGGACCAAGAGAACGCTACAATTGAGCTGGCTACTGATCTCAGTCGCCGGATCACCGAGAAGCATCTCGTGGTGGCGGGAGTGTGCGACCGTCCCTAAAATCGCCAAGTCAGCAGTTGACGCTTCGGCAACCAATCCATCCACCGTATCTGCCACCCTGATGATTTCGCTCTCCGTCTCGACCGAACAGAGCTCCTCGAGATCGGTCAAAAACGCACGTGTCACACCGAGTTGCTCGTCCGAGACATCCGAGTCAACGGCGGTGACGAACCGAATGGTCGCCCCGAACACACTGGCAATTGCATTGGCGATAGCCACCTTCGTTGGCTCGTAAGGTCGTCGTTGAGTGAGAACCGTGATTTCGTCAACTTGTTCGAGTCCACAGTCCTGAACGAACGTCGTCGAACACGGCGCATGTTTCATAAACCAGTCGACGTCGCTTCCAAGCAACTCGGCGTGCCAGTGTTCCGGTCGCCAGTCACCGAGAATGAGTTCGACACCGAGGTCGTCGGCATAGTTGATAACTGCCTTCTTTATGTCGTGACTGACGACCTCACTCGCCTCGATCCGAGCCGGTAACTCGTCCGCTAACGCACGCGTCTGGGCCTCGAATTGGCGGTCCTCCATGGTCAACTCGGTCGCCGACGAGAGGGGGAGTTGGTCCGAAACTTCCTCGAAGCGGATCGCGTGAACCGTTCCGCCTTGTTGTTGTGCTACGCACGCCGCGATGCGGAGTAACGTCTGTTCTCGCTCAACGGACGTGTCCACGTCCATCGCAACGAGGACGTGACCGTCACCATCGGCAACTGCACGTTCCGTCTCGATCAACGTTTGAGAGCTCTCGGATCGTCGGATCGCATCGAGGGCTGCTCCTTCCCGTTCCGTTCGTTCGAGACCGTAGAATCGATACCACGCAAGGCCAAACAGGATGATTCCCAGTGCGCCTCCGAGTACGACGACTCCCATCTGTGTCAGTAAGAGAAGTCCGCCGAGGGCACCGATTCCCTGCACTAGCGGATAGCCGGGGGCCGTAAACTCGGGGGAATACCACTCGAGGTCACTTTCGCGAAACGCGATGAGTGCTCCATTGATGAAGACGAAAACGAGGATCTGGAACGCACTCGCCAACTTCGCGAGATCGACGACCGGGACGAATGCGATCAGGACGAGCAGGATCAATCCGGTGAATCCGATCGAGTAAATTGGCGTTTTAAACCGTTCGCTCACTTCGCTGAACTGTGGGGGAGCGAGCGAGTCTCGGCTCATCGCGAGCGGATAGCGCGACGATGACAGTACACCGGCATTCGCCATACTCGTCAATTCCAAGACCGCGACGATGGCAAGCACGAGGCCACCGACCAGCCCTGCAAACGATTCTGCCGCCCGAGCCATCGGCGTCAAACTGTGACTCGTCTGTAGCTCGGGTGCCGGTACGACGCCGACGATAACGAAAACGGTCAGCGTGTACACCAACATCATCACGAGGACCGAAACGAGGATCGCAATCGGAATGTTTCGTCCCGGGTTTTCGACTTCTTCGGCAACGCTGGCGATCTTCGTGACACCGGCATAGGAGACGAAGACGAAGCCAGTCGCGGCGAGAAGTCCGGTATCTCCGTGCGTCAGAAACGGATGGTATTGTGCGTGATCGACGTACGTTATCCCCTCGGCCACGAACCCGACGAGAACGAGGAGGACGAAACTAACGATTCCGGCCTGTAGCCGACCGGTTTGCTTGACACCGACGATGTTGACGGCGTTGACATCCTTCCGCGCCTGAAGACGCGGGAATCCCACGGCACCGCACCGCTGAGTTGGGATATTAAGGTTCGCGGTTCAGGACCTGTTCTCGTGGGGCGAAATAGCCCTCACTACTGTCGAACAGGCGAACCGCTGGCTGTGCCAACCAGCCGTTATCCCTATCACCGCCATCCATGGCGAGACTCGGGAGTACCTTTTGCCGAATATTCTCCGCACCATTCACGTCCGCGTTCGCAACCGTATCGCACGCTTCACACACGTACAGGCCGCGTTCAACGCGCTGGTTATCGTCTGTGTGACCACACGCCGAACACGACTTCGATGTATCGCATTCCGACACCAACTCCACGTCGATGCCCTCGGCTTCCGCCTTGTAGTCGAGAAGCGTCGTGAAGCGGTCGAACGCCCACCCTTGCAAGTCGAGGTTTCCGTGGTCGCCCCAATTCCGAGACTCACCACTTTCGCCATCCTCACGAATGCCGCCGAGGTCGCCAACGACAAGCGTACCAACACCTCGTTCGACACACTCCTCCACAATCGCTTTCGAGAGTGCGTGCAAGAAGTGCGTCCGGCGACTCGTTCGTTTCCGGTCGAGACGAGTTGCCTCTCGGGACAAGGAATCGTCACACTTGGCTTTCTTCTTCGTGAAGTAGTATTCGTCCTCTTTGAGTGCGCCACCGGGATACAGCACCGATTCACAGCCGAACGAGACGGCGGCGAAGTTGCAAATCCCGAGGTCAACACCGGCCACCTCGTCGCCCGGTGGTTCCGGGTCGATGGTGGTTCGACAGACGAATTGAAGTCGCCACTCGTCGCGTTTGTAGACGGCGCGA
>NZ_JBAWAC010000491.1:0-5627 GCF_049589095.1 Haladaptatus sp.
AGTCGCGGACGCGACAGCGGAATTCACGCGGGCGGTGTCGTCGCTTCCCGGACGACGGTGGGACCCCGTTTCCATCCCTCGCGGCGTCGACGCCCGCCGAGCGCTCCGACGGAGCGTCGAGAGCGGCGGCACGCCGCTTCCCATCCCCGGTCGCGTTCGAAAGCGAACCGAGACCCGCGGTGCGGTGCTGGTGGACGTGAGCCAGTCCGTCCTCGATACCGTGGACCGTGGGTTCCTCCTTCAGTTCCTGCGCGAAGTGCGGACGGCGTGGCGACGGACGCCGATATTTTTCTTCGACACGGAACTCCGCGAGGTGACCCCGGCGTTCGACGAATCGACGCTCCACGACGCGCTGGGTGCGTTGGAAGCCGCCCAAGCCGAGTGGGGCGGCGGGACGCGAATCGGCGGCGCACTCGGCACACTTCGGGACGAACACGCCGAAACCATCGACTGGCGGAGTACCGTCGTTATCCTCAGCGACGGGTTGGAACGCGGCGACGTCGACGACCTCTCGACGGGGATGGCATGGCTGTCGCGGCGTGCTGGACGGGTCATCTGGCTGAATCCGTTGGCCGTGTCGTCGGCCTACGAACCCGCCTGCCGTGGGATGCAGGCGGCGTTGCCGTATCTCGATGGACTGTACGGCTTTGCTGACTCTGGCGACTTGTATCGAATCGCAACCGAACTCTCCCGTCACGGTCCGGAGCGAACGCTCACGAGACCGCGCGCGGATCAGATGAAGGAAGTACAATGAGCGAAACCGAACAGAGCGAGTGGAGTGTACCGGAACGGGAACTGATGGCGAGCATCCGCGAGCGACTGGACGCCGATGGACCGGCCATGTTGGCGACGGTCGTTGACGTTCGCGGGAGCGCGTACCGCCGACCTGGCGCGAAGATGGTCGTCTCGCCGACGGAAGGCGGCGTCGGCGCGATTACTGCCGGTTGTCTCGAAGACGAGGTTCGAAATCTGGCCGACCGGGTGATCGACGACGGAGAGCCGACGCTGGAGACGTTCGACCTGACCGGCGACGACGACGAATGGGGCCTCGGCGTCGGTTGCAACGGCATCATCGATCTGTTCCTCGAACCGCTCGACGAGGGGATGCGGCCCGCCGTTGAAGCCTACAAGGCGGGAGAAGCGATCACTGTCGCGACCGTCGTGGCGAGCGACGACGAGGCCGTCGACGTGGGCGAACGGGGCTACTCGGACGACTTCGACGGTCTCCCCGAGGAAGTCGGCGACGCGATTCGGGCCGCCGACATCGAGCGCTCGCGGACCATCGACGTGGAAACGGACGAGGGGACCGTGACAACCGTGTTCGTGGACCGTATCGTTCCACCGACGGAGTTGGTGATCCTCGGCGGCGGTCACGACGTCGCCCCCGTCGTGGATCTGGCGCTGAACGTGGATTTCCGCGTGACGGTCGCCACCTTCCGCGGTGCCGACCGGGCGAGGGAACGATTCCCGGACGCCGACCGGGTGCTCTCGAGCTCGCCGCGGTCGTTGACCGACGACGTGGCGTTCGACGGGGACACCTACGTCGTCGTGATGTCGCACAACTTCATCGACGACCGCCTCGCGCTCGCCGATTTGCTCGCGACCGACGTGCCGTACGTCGGTTTGATGGGTCCGCAGGAGCGATTCGAGCAGATGATCGACGAGTTCGAGGAGGAGGGCGAGGAGTTGGGCGACCTCGATCCCGTCTACACGCCGGTCGGCCTCGACCTCGGCGGCGGCGCGCCGTATCAGGTCGCCCACAGCATCGTGGCCGAGGCGTTGGCAGTCAAAAACGGCCGCGAAGGCTCACACCTCAGGGCAGTCGATGGCACCGTTCACGATCGAGCGGAGACGCCGTCCGAAACTCGCTGATTCGGGGGGTCTCCCGACGTCAGTTCTTGTTCTCGCTCGACCGTTCGAAATCTTGGAGAGCAGTCGTTTCCCATCCGACTATCGCCACGCATCGTTTCAGCAGTGATCCCCGTGTAACTTCCCTATTGAACGATTTGACCCGAGTGAACGATGCGAACGGACCGCGAAAATGGATTTGTAAGCGCGAAAATCGCCCCGATCATCTCCCGTGTCGATTCTTAAACTGTGCATAAATAAGGTGGAACGGAACTGTGTTTCGCACATGGCTATCTGGCAGCGATATACTCCCCAAAATCTGATTCGTCTCCTACGGAATCCGGAACTCATTCGTGGGGAAACGCGACGTCTTCGAAAGGACGCGGTGAACACGAACGCGTACGTGTCCCGACTCGTGAACGACGACACGCGTATGGACGTGATGGCGGAGGACTGGGACAACCTCGTCATCCTGGATGCCTGTCGCTACGACCTGTTCACCGCACGGGCCGACTTCGGCGGACGGACGACGAGCAAACTGTCGCCGGGAAGCGAGAGTTGGGAGTTCATGCAGGCCAGTTACGTCGGGCGCGAACTCCACGATACGGTGTACGTCACCTCGAACCCGCACGCCTACAAGATTCCGGACGGGACGTTCCACGCCGTCATTAACCTCTTGGACGACGATTGGGACGAGGAGACCCGAACCGTCCTGCCCGAAACGATCGTTGAGCGAACGCTCGAAGCCTACGAGCGATATCCGGACAAGCGAATCATCACCCACTTCATGCAACCACACTATCCGTTCTTGGGTGAGAAGGGGAAAGAACTCGACTATGCCGGAATCGAGATGCAACTCGACGAGGACGAAATCAAGAAAGATCCCCATCCGTGGAACGCGCTTCAGTACCGCGAAACGACGAACGTGTCCGGTATCGTCGACGCGTACGCGGAGAACCTCGATATCGTGCTGCCGCACGTGGAGCGACTGGTGAACGAACTGCCGGGCAAAACCACCATCACGTCTGACCACGGCAACCTCATCGGCGAGCGAACCTATCCGATACCGATTCGAACGTACGGTCATCCCCGCGGATTGCACAAACGCGAACTACTCGAAGTGCCGTGGGTAGAGATCGACTCGGACGAACGCCGGGATGTAAAAGCGGAGCCGCCGGAGGAAGGAGACGAGATGGCCGACGACGTCATCGAGGACAGGTTGCGACATCTGGGCTACGCGGAATAGCGCGGCTTACGGAGATAGTTACAGCGACGCCAGACGGGCGATGTAGATGAGACTCAAGACGTGATCGCTCGTGTCGAGCGGTTCCGGCCCCTCGGAGCCAAAGCGGTCGGTTTCCGAGAACCCGTACATGTACGACTTGAGCGACTCGTAGGCACCGTCGCTCACCCAATCGATGTCGGCGTAGTGCGAGAGCGCGTTTCCGGTGTGTTCGAACCCGGATTTTTCGATGAGGAAGTCGAGCCATTCGAAGACGATGACTTCCGCGCCGTATCTCGTCGGGAGGCCGGTCAGATAGGGTTTCTCCGGAAGCCCACCGGACGCCAACAGCTTCGTCTGTAGTTTCATCAGTTCCTCACGCTGTCCGAGTCGGAGCAAGTCCTCCGCCGACTGTTCGTCCTCGCTCGCGGTCAGTTCCAGGGGTGGTTCGTCCTCGGCAGCCATCCGACGAAGTTCGCGCAGGTCGTAATCGGCAGGTCTGATGCTCATTCTGATATTTAGAAGACAAGCATTTCAACCTATTTAAATCTTGGTACGGGGGGATTAGAAAATCGTTGCTCAGAAAGCGGATATGTTGGATTACTCGTCAGACGCGCCGCTTCGCCGCTTTCGTGCGACGAGTGCGAGGCAGAGGACGCCAGCCAGAAGCCCGAACACACGGCCCTTTCCGCTTCCGCCGGATTCGGTCTCGAAGTCGTCGGTTTCGAAGTCACCGGGTTCGAACTCGGACGCTTCGTCCTCGCTCGAACCGGAGCGGCGCTTGTAGGCGAACAGGGCGGCACCGACGACGAAGAGCAGACCGAGAAGTGGCTTCAACAGTCCCAGCGACGGCGAGTCGGACGATTTCGGTTTCGTGCTGGCAGTCGCGGGTGCGGAATCCTCGTCCGGGTACACTCGTTCCTCGACGAGTGCCGGTTTTTCGATGTTGATTTTGAGGAGTGACATCACGAGTTCATTCGTCGCGGAAGAACGTTATAGCTTCTGCCTCTTCGGTGTCGTCATCGACAAGCGACAGCGCACTGGAACGGATTTCGGAGAGACCGCAAATAGGGGAGAAACCGTTCCCGGTGCGATCATCCGTCCGGACGGCTAGGGTGAAGAGAGCGACCCCCGAACTGCTTCACCCAGCGTCCGTCGCACGCCGGGACTGACGACGAGGAGAACACTGACGTAGACGATCCCACCGAGTGAAACCAGCGTCAGAAGGTCACTCCACGACCCGACGGGGAACGACCGGTGGACGACCGAGACGACGGCGAACATGAAAAGACTCGCACCTACTTGTGCGACCATCGGCCGTGAAACCGGCTGGATACCGACCAGTTCACCCCGGAGGAAACGGAGCGCGCCGAGATACACGATCGACTCCGCGACGATCGTCGCGAGGACGACACCGATCACGCCGAACCTGAGCGTCAACAGGACGCCGAGAGCGAGGTTGACGGTGACGGCAACCGCCGACAGTCGCATCGCCACGTCCGGCCGGTCGAGACCGTTGGTCGCTTGGAGGAGCGGCCCGCTCTGCGTCCGAACGACGCGGTAGAGCGCGAGCCCGATCAACAGGAGGGCGGCATCACGGTACTCCGGTCCGTACACCGTCACGACCAGCGGTTCGGAGAGCGCAAGCGATCCGAAGAGGACGGGAAACGCGAGGATTCCGGAGTAGGCGAGCGTGTTCGAGATGTCACGCGCCGCGCCGTCCGTTCGGCCGCGTCTGGCGCTCACCGTCGCCATGAGTCCCCGACCCGCCATGTCGGCGACGAAGACGGCGGGGAGTGTGAGTTTCCACGCGACTTCGTACAGCCCGACCGCCGACGTTCCGTTCACCAGTAGAAAGCCGAGCAACAACACGTCGAGGCGGTCGTACGTCGTGCTCAACAGGGACCCAGGGATGCTGTACCGGGCGTAGTCGGCGAGACTCCGGACGAACGAGCGGGACGGGATGGTCGGGCGCGCCGCGACGTACGCGACGATGGGGGGAACGGTCAGCGCGGAAGCGAGCGCGAGACCGTACACCATTCCCGCGGACCCGACCACGGTGGCGGTGCTGAGGAGCGCGACGAAGCCGATTTGCAGTGGAAGGGTAAGCGTCGAGCGAAGGGTGTCCACCCACGTCGCGGCGCTGATCTTTCCCCTCCCTTGAACGAGGTTTTCGAGGGATTCGTACACCGATTCGGTGGCGAGCAAGCAGATAATCAGGAACGGCGCGAGCGCGAGTCCGGTGTAGTTCCGAAGGAAGTCACCGGCGAGGAGGGCGACCACGGCGGCGAGAACGACCCACCCGGCGTCGAACAACAACTGTGCGCCGAACGCGGGCGGGCGAAGCGCGTCGGATTCCGAGAGGCGCTTTTTGGCCGCCTGCGACCAGCCGTTCATCGGTCGGTCGGCGAACTTCACCAGCGCGAAGAGGAGATAGACGCCGCCGAACGCGCTCGGACCGAGCCATCGCGCGAAGACGATGGTCCCGGCGAACCCGATTCCGGCCATCACGAACTGCGCGATGGTTCCACCGAGGGTTTCCCGGCTGAGGCTTGTT
>NZ_JBAWAC010000492.1:0-6572 GCF_049589095.1 Haladaptatus sp.
GCTTCGTCGTGGCCCAGCGTGTCGGCCATGAACAGCAGGTTGCCGTACGCCGCGATTTCGAGGTGCTCGAACTTTTCAGCGATTCCCTTGTCGAACAGGTTCCGGAGTTCCTGATTCGGTTTCCCGTCGACGAACTCCTCGTGGTCCTCCACGAGGGCGTCGAGTGCACGGAGTTGCTTTCTCTTGGCCGGTTCGCCGATGTGGTCGAACACGTTTTGGAGGCGCTCGACGTGTCGTTTCGTTTCGCCCCGATGCTCCTCGAACGCGTTTTGAAGGTCGCCATCGTTGACCTCAGTCGCCAGTTCGTCCAGCGTATCGAACAGTTCGTTTTCGACGTAGTACATCTCCTTCAGCCCCTCGTAAAAGAGGTCGTCGAGTGAATCTCCGGTCATGGTCAGTCGGTATTGGTACGACTACAACAACGGCCCTAAACTTTGCCGTGCCCGCGGCGAGTTATCGACGACTCCGCGAACCGTTCCCATTGCGAGCCAAGTTGCACAGATTTAAGACGGAGAAACGAAAATGGACATATGCCGGTATGCGACGCTTTTCTCGTCGTATGTTGGCAACTCAACTGGGACTGTGCGCTTCGTCGCGTGGGAACTGGTCGGACCCACATCGGCTTCCGGAAGCCACCACCCACCATCCGTCTCGTCTCTCCGTCGTCTCCACCCTTTGCAAACCTAAATCGAAACGTCGTCTTCTACGCGGAACCATTATTTCAGCTGTACTGTCACTATATCTGAGATACTGTCTCATCGACGAATCGAGAAGGTTCAGTACGCGGATCGGTCAATACTTTCGCCCGCATTAATCTTCCATATTCAACACGACAAAATAAAAACGGAGCGGTCCGTCTATTCGTCCTCTGTGAACACGAAAACCGCGGGGAGTCGTCTCACTCCGTTCGACTCCTCCCGGTCAATTATTCGTCCTCGGTCTTGATGTCCGCTGAGAGACCCTGTGCCATCTCGATGTCCTTCGAGTTGTTGAGGGTCCACGCCGTGCGTTCGGTGACGGCTTCGATGGATTCGCGGGCGCTCGGGTAGCCGTTGCCGGACTTCTTCACGCCGCCGAACGGCAGGTGGACCTCCGCGCCGATGCACGGGAGGTTGGCGTAGGCGAGGCCGATTTCCGCGTAGTCGCGGAAGTAGT
The DNA here is from genome assembly GCF_049589095.1 of Haladaptatus sp. Classification (NCBI taxonomy): domain Archaea; kingdom Methanobacteriati; phylum Methanobacteriota; class Halobacteria; order Halobacteriales; family Haladaptataceae; genus Haladaptatus; species Haladaptatus sp. The sequence continues at coordinate 1,156 of NZ_JBAWAC010000492.1, forward strand.
TGATCTGGCGGTAGTCCTCGCTGATGATGGCTCCGGCCAGTCCGTAGGGCGTGTCGTTGTGAATTTCGACTGCCTCTTCGATGTCACCCGAATAGCTCATCAGGGCGACGTGCGGACCGAAGACCTCCTCGTGGATACAGCGCAGGTCAGGACTGTAATCGACCTCGTAGACGAACGGGCCGACCCAGTAGCCGTCCTCGAAGCCGTCCGGAATCTCGTCATCGTCGAGTTCCTCGCGGTCCACGAGCACGTTCGCACCCTCGTCCTTGGCGAGTTGGTTGTACTTGCCGAACTTCTCGACCTGATCCTCGTTGACCATCGGACCCGTGAAGGTGTTCTCGTCGAGCGGGTCGCCGACGGAGATGTCCTTCGCGATTTCGACGTAGCGCTCCTTGAACTCGTCGTATACGTCCTCGTGGACGATGAGGCGCTCGCTGGAGACACAGCGCTGGCCCGTCGTCTTGAACGAGGACATGATGGCGCTGTGGACGGCGACGTCGAGGTCCGCCTCCTCCGTGACGATGATACCGTTTTTGCCACCCATCTCACAGGCCGCGAGTTTGCCGGGTTCGCCGCCGACCTTACCCGCAATCTTGTGACCGACTTCGGATGAACCGGTGAACAAGACGGTGTCCACGCGCTCGTCCTCGACAATGGCGTTTCCGGCGTCGCCGTAGCCCTGTACCATGTTGAACACGCCGTCCGGGAGACCGGCGTCCTCGAACATCTCGGCGATGATCTGACCGCACCACGGCGTCTGCTCTGCTGGCTTCCAGACGACCGTGTTCCCCTCGACCAGCGCGATGGCCATGTGCCAGAACGGGATGGCGACCGGGAAGTTCCACGGGGAGATACAACCGATGATGCCCCGCGGCTTGCGGCGCATGTAGGCGTCCTTGCTCGGAATCTCGCTCGGGACAACGTCACCGTGCGGATGTCGGGCGTTGCCCGCGGCCCACTCGACCATGTGCGCGGCCTCGACGACGTCTGCTTTCCCTTCCGAGATCTCTTTCCCACATTCCTTCGTGATGACTTCGCCGAGTTCGTCGGTTCGCTCTCGGAGCTCGTGGTAGATGTCCCACAGGTACTCCGCGCGGTTGATGTACGAAAGCTCGCGCCACTCGTCCTTCGCTTCCTCCGCGGCGTCGAGGGCGGCTTCGATGTCCTCGGGTGTTCCGCGGTGGAACTCGCCGAGCGACTCCTTCGTCGCCGGGTTGACGCTCTCGAACGTTTCGTCGCCCGCACCGTCGCGCCACTCTCCGTCGATGTAGTGACTGTAAACCTGCTCGCTGGCTTGTTGACTCATGTTGTACTCGGTGAAATTTGACGCGGCACCTTAAAAAAGACTCTTACTTGGAGAGCACACCGACGGGCGGTTCAGGGGAACACGGGAGAAATCCAAGCCGCTATTCGTCCTCTCCACGCCAGTAGTCCACTTCTCCGTCGAGCGGGAAGTAGCCGCTCAACGTTCTCCCCTCGTGTTTTCCGGGTGCGGTCCCGGCGAATATACCCATCTTCCCGGAATCGGGATACACCGACACGTCGGGTTCGCACATGGTCGAAAAACAGAGGTATCGAAGCGTCGCCTCGGAGTCGTTGATGACGCGGCGGGCGTACTCCTCGACTGGGAACGCGACGTAATCGCCCGCTTCGAGGTTCCGTTCGTCGTTCTCGATTCGGAGCGTTCCCTCCCCGTCGAGGACGAAAATCGCCTCCTCGTTTCCGGTGTGGTAGTGGTACGGCCACGATTTCTTCCCCGGCGGGAGTTCGTACAGACTACAGCCCAACTGCTCGCCGCCTGCCGCACCACCGAGTTGCTTACGGCGGATCTGAAAGTTGGTGCCGTGTGATTGTTCGTCCCAGTCGAGGGCGGATTCGTTGACGATTTGGGGTCGCCCGTCGGTCATGCTCGACTACTCACAAACGATTGATAAATAGTCACCGGCGAGCGATTAGCCGCTCTCGGCCTCTTCCCTGTCGGCGAGCTTTTCGATCTCACCTTTGACGCTCGCGGCGTCGAAATCGTGGTCGGGGCGCATGTTCACGAAGTCGAGGAACTCGCGTGCGGCGAGCAATTCCTCCGGAGAATAGTGCTCGTTGGCGGCCAGCACCGCGTCACGAGCGCCGATGAGCGGCGTCAGCGACGCCAGCGCGCACGCGAGGTCGTACGAACGGGCCTCGTCGATTCGCTCCTCGTTGACGCTCGTCGCGTCGATGAAGTATATCTCTCCGTCCGCGACGAGGACGTTCTCCCCGCGCAGGTCACCGTGAGCGAGGTTGTGTTCGTGCATCCGGGCGAGCGCGCCGAACAGGTCGGGAGCGTACTTTCGTACGTCCGATTCGGGAATCCCCTCGAACGTCTCGAAAGAGGGCAGATACTCCATGACCAGCACGCCGAGGTCGTCGTATTCGAACGCCTCTATCGGTGCCGGGACGTTCAACCCGATTTCGCGCATCTTCCTCGTTGCTTCTAGCTCGTGTTCCGCCATCTCGTCCGGCCCGGCGAAATGTTCGAAAAATCCCTCGGTGCCGCTGCTGAACGCGCCCAGATTCCGCACGCTGGTGAAGAGCGCGTGAACGAGCGAGTTCTGGTCGGTCGTGATCTTGACGAACCACTCGTCGTCCACCACACAGGGCGTCGAGAGCCAGTTGTCGGCGTCGATGAACTCGACGCGAACTTCCTCGCGGTCGTATCGCTCCGCGATCTCTCGAATGACTGCCTCGATACGCGGCCACTCGATCGTGCCACGTACCAGTCGCCGGATACCCATTGGAGACCGGTTCGTCCCCATCGTTGATAAACTCACTCACCGTCAGGGAGGTTTCATTTTACCTGCTTTCCCCTTGTTCGCTCCGCTCACGAGGGGCCAGTCGAAGACATTATAGCGAAACCCGCGCAAAAATTGCGTATGGATTTCAATCTCCCCGACGAACACAGGATGGTACGCGACACCGTCCGGGAGTTTTGTGACGAGGAAATCGAACCTATCGCACAGGAAATCGAGAGCGAACACCGCTTCCCCGCGGAGGTCTTCGACGAACTCGCCGCTCTCGACATGATGGGCGTTCCCATCAGCGAGGAGTACGGCGGACTCGGTGGCGACCAGTTGATGTACGCGCTTGTCACCGAGGAGTTGGGCCGGGTGTCCGGATCCATCGGCCTCTCGTATGCTGCACACATCTCGCTGGCATCGAAACCCATCGAGCTGTTCGGCACCGAAGAACAGAAAGAGCGGTGGTTGACGCCGCTCGCAGAGGGCGACTACCTCGGTTCGTGGGCGCTCACGGAACCCGGATCCGGGTCCGACGCGAGCGACATGGACACGACGGCTGAAAAGGACGGCGACGAGTGGGTGCTCGACGGCACGAAGCAGTTCATCACCAACGCCAGCGAGGCGGGAAGCGTCCTGGTCAAGGCCGTCACCGACTCCGATGCGGGCTACGGCGGCATCTCGACGTTCATCGTTGATCCCGAGGAGGACGACGGCTTCGAGGTCACGACCGTCTGGGACAAGATGGGACTCAACGCCTCGCCGACCTGTGAAATCCAGTTCACCGACTGCCGGATTCCCGAGGACCGACTCCTCGGCGAGGAGGGCGAGGGCTGGGAGCAGACCAAGAAGACGCTCGACGGCGGCCGAATCAGCATCGCCGCGCTCTCGACCGGCATCGCACAGGGGGCCTACGAGGCGGCCCACCGGTACAGTCAGGAGCGCGAGCAGTTCGGCAAGCCGATCTCGAAGTTCGACGCCATCCGCAACAAGGTCGTAGACATGGACCGCAAAATCGAGCGCTCGCGCCTGCTGACCCACAAAGCGGCGTGCAAGTACGACGAAGGCTACTCCGTTTCCCACGAGAGCGCGCTGGCAAAACTCGACGCCAGCGAGTCGGCCCGAAAGGTCTCCGAGGACGCCGTACAGGTGCTCGGCGGCTACGGCTACACCGAGGACTTCGCCCCGCAGCGGTTCCTGCGTGACGCGAAACTGATGGAAATCGGCGAAGGGACCAGCGAGATTCAGCACCTCGTCATCGGACGGGAACTGGGACTGTAAGCTGAGAAAAGAATCCTCGTCGGAAGCCGTTTTACTCTCACCAAACCCCCCACGAGAACATCGTCCAGACGCCGACCACGAGGACGATGAGCGACACCAATCGCTGGAGCATAATGCGCGTATCGCTGAACTCGATGTCTCCTTTCGCGCCGTATCGTACTCGCATCTGGTGTCGTGCCATCGCACGGGGTTTCAACACGTTCAACGCGCCGATGGCGACGAACGCGACCATGAAGAGGGTGAAGAATGCGGGAGGCATATCGCCACGATTCTCGTTCCGGGGCATAAGCTTGTGGGTGAACTGAACACTCTTTTGTGTGGACAGCGGACGCTGTAGTAAAAGAAGAACTCAGTACGTCGGACTCTCTTCCCGTTCCCCGTCGCGTTTGTTCACGACGCGGGCGAGGATGAACAGCGCGTCCGACAACCGGTTCAGGTACGTCACTGCGTTCTCGTTGATCTCCTCCTCGCTTGCCAGCGCAACCGCGCGACGTTCGGCGCGGCGGCAGACGGCGCGGGCGTGGTGGAGTTCCGCCCCCGATTCGCTGCCACCGGGGAGGATGAACGACGTGAGGGGGTCCAGTTCCTCGTCGTAGGCGTCCATCCACGATTCGAGCATGTCGGCGTGTTCGGCGTTCACCTGTGGGTCGTCCTCGTCGGGTTCCGGGTTGGCCAAGTCAGCCTGCACGATGTGGAGGTGGTTCTGGATTTCGTGGAGCTGTTCGTCCACGTCGTCGTGCCCCGTCGGTCGACAGCGACCGATGAGGGCGTTCACCTCGTCCACCGTCCCGTAAGCCTCGATTCGCGGACTGGCTTTCGAGACGCGGGACATGTTCTGCAGGTCGGTCTGCCCCGCGTCGCCGCGACCGGTGTAGATCTTCATACGATCGATTGCTCCACGTACTCGACGATCTTTTCACTCTCGGCCATCGTGACGCCCGAATCCTCGTTCACGAGCACCGGCACGCCGCGCTGACCGCTGACGCGTTTGACCTCGTTCCGCTTCGAGTGGAGCGCTTCGACCCACTCCGTCTCGTACTCGATGTTCGCCTCATCGAGCGCGTCGTGGACCTTCTGACAGAACGGACAGCCATCGAGCGAGTACAGCGTTATCGAACTCATATCGCAACGATGGAGCGCGAGCGTAAAGTAAGCTACCGTCTCGGAGACTACAACGGACTTCGAAAGCCTCCGGCCGGTTGCGAAGTTGCTTCGTATCCGCAAACGCGAGTACCCCGAATTTTAAATACCGAAACGGGACCACTCCGGCGCAATGGAGGTGCTCGGAACCCGACTCCTACTGCGTCCATCGACGACGATGACCACGCTCGCATTCGTCTTCGGCGGGATCGTTGTCGGTACGAT
>NZ_JBAWAC010000493.1:0-7698 GCF_049589095.1 Haladaptatus sp.
TCTCATCACTGAAAACTGACTCACGGCAGAAAATCCCCATCATCAGTAGACGGAAATCCACTTCTAGAAAACATATCTGTTTTCATCCCACCACTTTCCTCATCGCCATTCACGTCGCTCCGGAAGTTGGAAATAACCCCCCGTCATAATCACGCGACAATGACGTTGTCCGAGGAAGCCCGCGATCGACTCGCGGACTTGGTCGAACTTCAACCCACGAAGAACAGCGAACTCCAGGATCGCTGGGGGTTGGAGAGCGGGAGCGAGGTGCATCAATATCTCGAAAACGAGCTCAAGGAGTACTACTACCGCGATGAAAACAGCTACATCCGCGCAACGACCGAGGCGAACGACCTCGTGGACGTGGAACCCGGCGTCGTCGCCGATGAGGAGGACGACGTGCCGAGCGTCGTCCGCGTCCCGAAACTTCAGAAACAGGTGTTCGACGTCGTCCCCGCCCCGGACGAGCGGTCGGCGAGCGTGGTCGCCGTTCTCCACAGCCTCCGTGACGAGTTCGATATCGACCCCGAGGTCGACGACGTGCGCTCCGCGCTCCAGAGCCTGAAGCGAAAGGGCGTCGTGGACGTCGTCTACCGAACCGTTCCGACATTCAAACTGACCGTGGCGCGCGACGAAATCACGGTCGAAGAGTCGGGCTAACGGCTACTGTTTCGCCTCGCCCGGCCGAAACCGCTCCCGACGGGATTCGAGCAGACGCTTGCTCGCTTTCCCCGGCCCGCCCTCGATGGGCCATCCCTTCTGCCGCCAGGCTGGCGGCTCCGGTTCGAACGACGGACAGCGACCGGAACACTCCCGCGCCGTCTGGTGGCAGGCTTTCGCGGCGCAGTACGGCAACACCAGTTCGTCCTCGCGCCGCAGTTCGAAGTGCCGACAGTCCGGTCGCATGGTCCGGGTGTAGGTTCGCCAGCCGCGTTCGTAGGCCCGCTCCGCGATAGCGAGTCGTTTTCGCTGTTTCTCTTCGGGGGACACGTACTCGAACCGCGCCGCCGACTGGTCGTACTTCCCGCCGCCGGGGCGTTCGAGGATTCGCGTTCCGGGCGCGTTCACGTCGAGCGTCCGGGGATACCACGCCACGTCGGCGTCGTGGCCGTCGAAGGTCAGGATTCCCGCTTCGACCGGGATGGATTCGAGTAACGCCGGTTCGACGCGCTCCCCCGTCCGGTTCGTCGCCACCCAGACCTCGTCGGCCAGCGAGAGGGCGACGTCCCGCTCCAACTGCGGGCGCAGGTTCCGTGCGGCACTGGCGTCCAGGTCGGGTTTGTTCTCGATGGCGACCATGCGTCGAACCCAGTCCGGGTAGACGAACCGCCGCCGGATTTCGAGGCGGTTTCCGTTCTTCCGGACGTCCAGAATTCCCCGGTCGTCCGCTTCGTGAATCGTCTCTCGCACGTAGCGCCACGGATAGCCGGGGTCGGGAAGGGCGTCGCGGTACCACTCCCACTCTTCGGGGGCGTGTTTCACGAGGTGCAGCATGTCGCCGTCCAATCGATCACGACCGAAGTTCGCGCGTCGGGCCAACGCGTCGGCATCGACTTCGATGACGACGGTGTCCCATCGCCGACGCTTCGTGCCGAGTTGCCGGGCGACGAGGACGGCACGCTCGCCGTCGCCGGGCGGCCACCGTCGCTCGGCCCATCGGCAGGTTCGCAGTTCGAAGACGAACTCCGATTCGTCCATACCCTTCCGTCTCACCCGACGTTGGTAAGGGATTCGACTACTGCATATCAAAAAACATTAGTTGGATAAAGGGAAAGTAACGTCAATCTCGTCAGCTGGCGAGTATAACCGGACGATTACCGGGATTCAACACATATGAACCGACGAAATGCTCTTACGGCCCTCGTGCTCGTCTCGCTTCTCGCAAGCGGCTCGGTCATCGGTCCCGCCGCCGCGACGACTGCCGGAAACGCGATGGGCGCGGACAACCCCGCGGTACAGTCCCCCGACCTCTTCGAGAACGATGCGAACAGTACGGTCACGTTCAATCGTTCCATGTACGAAGTGCAGAAGGGTGAAACGGTCACGATGAGTTTCGGTCTGAAAGACGCCGACGCGATAACCGTTCAGATCGGCGGCGGCGCGAAGGAGTACAAACTCAACGCGACCGTCACGGACGGCAACGGCGACGGCACCGTCGTTCTGGTGTTCGACACGTCCAAGGCGGGAAGCGGTGACGGCTCGGCGCTGACGGTGAACGGCGACGACGAACTCACCGTCAAGAACGAGACGAAATCGGAGTTCTCCCCGGACATGTACGGACTCACCGTCTACGCCGGAACCGGGAAGAACATCCCGAAGATCGGCTACGGCGGCCTCGAAGTGAAGGGCGACTCGACGACCACCCGCGAAACGACGAGCGATAGTTCGTCCACGACGACGTTCGATGAGTCCGGCATGACGACCACCACGACCGCCAACGATTCCACCACCACGACCTCGGACAGCAGTGGCCAGCCTGGTTTCGGACTCGGCGTCTCGGTCGTCGCACTTGCGGCAGTCGCACTGCTCGCTCGGCGTCAGTAAGTTTCCAAAAAATCGATTTCGCTTTTTCAGTCGTCGTCGTACTCGTCGAGGAACTCGTGTGCATCCCGGAGGATGTCACGCGGTCCGTCCTGCGTGATGGTGTTTATCGCCTGTTCGTAGTCGCGCCACTGCAGGTCCCGGTGTTCGGTCGAGAGTTCCGCACTGGCCTCGTACGATTTGGCGATGAACAGGTGGACGGTCTTGTGGATCGTCGTCCCGTTCGCCTCGAAGACGTAACTGTAGTCGTCGCGGAAGCCGTCGAGGAGGCGAAAATCCTCGATTCCGGCCTCCTCTTTGACTTCACGTATCGCCGTTTGCTGTAGCTCTTCGTCGCCCTCCACGCCGCCTTTTGGGAACTCCCAATCGCCCGGACGGCTTTTGAGGAGGAGGTATTCTCGTCGACCACGGGTATCCCTGAACAGGATCGCACCCGCGCTCGTAGCGTTAACTGCCATTGGGTCCATGTACGCGGGTAGCCATTAAAGGAATGTCGAAGCAATACAGTCGTTTTCCCGTCTACTCCGCCCTGCGCTTTGAATTCATCCTCTCCTTTTTTATTACATGCCCTCAAAATATAAGGGGAAAGTGGCGAGTCGGAAGCAGACGTTTTACGTAGCAGGATTGTGTACTGCCTACAGAGCTAGCCATGACCTTCATCACAAAAGTACTCCTACAGAGCGGGAACCGGCCCGTTCTCGACAATGTCGTTTCCGACATTCGAAATCTCGCCGGACGAAAAGGCGCGGACTTGCGCGGCCCGCATTCGGACCCGCCGGAACACCACCGTGTACCACAGTATAAAACGCTCTCCGGGGAGGAGGGACGGCAGTTCCGAAGTTGGGACTACACCGTCTACACTCGACGGCTGGAAATCGTCGGTCACAACGACGTGTCCCGCCGCGTCGCCCAGATGGACTTCCCGCCCGGAATCCGCGTCGAGGTCGAACTCGAACAGATTCAGGGCATGGGCAAAGCCTGATTTTCGTTTCTCCCGGTTCTCGAATTCTCGAACATCCTCCAACTCGAATCGACGACGGATAGTGGCGACTCGGTTCCTCGACGCCGACTTAGCTTCGGTTGACGGTGGTGTCGAGGAGACCGAGACGGCTACTGAAGACCGCCGCGTCGTTCGAAAATCGATACTTCGTCCGCTCCCGTAGCGTCCCCTTCGTGAACACGTAGGAGGCCCCGGCGACGTTGGTCCCCCGCACGTACCGAATCGCGTAGCCGTTGTAGTCGTCCGGTTGCGAGATTTCGGGCGCTTCTCCCCCTCCTGGGAGCATCAACATCCGAACCGTGATCGTCGCCGGAAGCATCGAGACGACCCGAAACTCCGATTCCGCGACGTAATCGTCGAAATACACCAGTACGCTCCGATCGCTCTGTGCCGCGGCCGTCCCGACCCCTGCTATTCCGAGGCCGAGCGCGCCCGCCGTGAGCAGTCCCTTCTTCATGAACTCCCGGCGCGAATCGCCCGCGTCCGGTAGCTCGATCGAGTTCTCCGTTTCCATCGTTCCGCACCCCCCAAGGTACGTACTCGAAAGGAAGCTTTTAGAAGGCATAAACCGGCCGTAAGCGCTCGGTTACGGGGTTACCTCGACGTAACCGAGTCGGTTCACTCCCCGTCGATGGTTTCGACGAACGTCGCCCGTCCTCGGTGCTCGTTCGCGTCGAACTCCTCGACGCGCAGTCGAACGCGGTCGTCGACCTTGCCCGGTGGTGCCCCCTCCACTCGGAGGATGGTGTCGCCGACTCGGGCTGTCGCGGTTCCGTTGCGCTGACCGGTGAGGTAGACGTCTATCTCCTCGCCGACCTCGAACGTCGGGGTGCTCGTCCGGAACGACCAGCCCGCGAGATACTTGTCGAGGAGGCTCATACCCGCGCCACCTCCTCGGCACGGCGGTCGGAGACGTATACGAGGCCGAACCCGGTGAGCGCCGAGAAGAGGAACACGGCGAACAGGAACCAGCCTTGGAAGACGAACGGCCAGACGTGTGCGGGGCTGACGACCATCGACCGCGTGAACCAACCGAACTGGTCGCTGCCCACGAGTTGAACCATCGTCGCGTAGCCGACCAACACGCCGCCGCCCCACGGGAAGATGTAACCCATGGCGGAGCTGTTGGCGTCGAGGATGTTGGCGCGACGGTAGCCGTTGATGTTGAACCGCTGGCCGATTCGGGCCACGTACGGCGCGATGGCGATTTCGGCGGCGGTGTTGATGGTGATCATGGCGTTGACGCTCGCCGTTCCGAGCACCATGGTCGTCTCGGCGCGCCGAACGTTGGTCGCGACGGTGTTCAACAGCCAGTTCTGCAGCGCCTCGAAGCCGCCGCCGCGGATCATGATCTGTGCCCCGGCGACGATGAGGAGCGTCAACACGATGAGCGGGAAGAATCCCGTCGCACCGCTGTAGAGGCTCCCGCCGACCGTGCCCGCGTTGCCCGCGTTCACGGCGACCGTCTGAACGAACGGCAGGAACCCGAAGGTGCTAGCGAGCGGGCCGTTGTTCGGCGCGTAGAACACCAACATCTTCTGAATCGGCGCGAGACCGGTGACGACGTTGATGACGACCGCGAACACGAGTCCCCACGAAATCGCCTCGACGATGTGGCGGCCAGAGATGGCCGTCACGATGACGATGCCCATCGAGACGAGGTGGATGAGGCCGACCGGGTTGCTGTTCAACGAGACGTTCCCCGAGATGTTCGCTCCCTCCATCACCATCCCGGCGATGACGTAGCCGACGAGTGCGAACAGCGCCGCGGTGAGCGCGTACTTGAATCGGGAGGCGACGACGCCGCCGATGTCCGAGTCCTGCGTCACCGCGCTGACGATGGTCGTGTCGCTGACCGGGGCGAGGTTGTCGCCGAACACCGCGCCGGACAGGATGGCACCGAACAGCAACACCGGGTTTGCACCGACCACGAGTCCTGCGGGGAAGAACAGACCCGAGAACGCGATGGTCGTCCCGTATCCTGTCCCGATGCCCGTCGCCAACAGCGCCGCGAGGATGAAGGTCGCCGCCGGAAACAGCGACGCGCCGACGTGTAGCGTCTCGGCGGCCCAGACGAGTCCCTGGACGAACTTGCCGTCCTGTAACACTTGGGCGAACATCCCGGCCCAGAGCCACGCGACGATGGCCGTCGCGGCCACGCGCTGGGTCATCCCCTCGAAGATGGTGTTGGCGTACGTCTTCCAATCGCCCTTCGCGAAGAACATCCCGACGATGAGCGAGACGAGCATCCCGACGACGAGTCCCGATGTGTCCCCGACACCGAGAAACCCGCTCTGAAATATCGCCCAGACGATGAACAACCCGATGGGGAGCGCGCTCATCACCGTCCCGCCGTGGAACTCGATGCGGGATTCGTGTCGCGCGTGCTCTGCCTGCGCTAACTCTTCTTCTACTTCTTCGTCACGCTCGTCGCTTGGCGTACTCATTCGTATTTCCCTCTGACATCCTGTGACAAGCGACCGGGGTCGTATAAATGTAGTCGGTAACAATTGACGGACGATGCGACGTCAGGCGGAAATCGTGAACGGTCGCGTTATTCCGGAGGCGACTTTCCGGACGGCTTGGGGGATCCGTTTCATATCGAAACATTCGTGGTCTCAAACAATAATATGGGTGGTTCCGACACGTTCCCCTGGCCGCTTTTCGTGTGTTTAAGACCCCCGCAATCGTGGCCCATGCTATGAGTCAACAGGAACACCGCGACCGACTCGTCTCGCTCCGACGCGACCTTCACCGCCACCCCGAACCGGCGTGGCGTGAGTTCTACACCACCGCACGGATCGTCGAGGAACTCGAATCCATCGGCGTGGACGAGTTGTACGTCGGGCCGGAGGTACTCGCTCAGGAGGAGCGCATGGCCGTCCCGGACGACGACGAACTCGAAACGTGGTACGAACAGGCTCACGCGGCGGGGGCACGAGAGGATGTCCTCGAACGGCTCGAAGGCGGCAACACGGGCGCTATCGCCGTCCTCGAACGGGGTGAGGGACCGACGGTCGCCCTGCGCGTGGACATCGACGGTCTGATTCGCGAGGAATCGACGGACGACGATCACGTTCCCGCCGCCGAAGGCTTCCGCTCGGAGCACCCGGGCGCGATGCACGCCTGCGGGCACGATTCGCACATCACGATGGGAATCGGCGTACTGGAGGCGATCAAGGACAGCGATTTCGAGGGGACGTTCAAGGTCTTCTTCCAACCGGGTGAGGAGATGGTCGCCGGAGCAAAACCGATGGCGAAGAGCGGCCATCTGGACGACGTGGACTACTTGCTGGCGGTGCACATCGGCCTCGATCACCCGACCGGCGAAGTCGTCGCGGGTGTGGGCGGTTTCCTCGCGGTGGATCACTTCCTCGCGGAGTTCACCGGCCAACCGGCCCACGCTGGCGGCCAACCGAACGCGGGCGAGAACGCAATTCAGGCGATGGCGACCGCCGTTCAGAACCTCTACGCCATTCCCCGCCACGAGGACGGCCCGACGCGGATCAATGCGGGACAGGTCGGCGGCGGCACCGCGACGAACATCATCCCGGAGGGGGCCTTCATCGACGGCGAGGTGCGGGGCGAGACGACCGAACTCAAGGATTACATGAAGGAACGTGCCGTCCGCGTCCTCGAAAACGCGGCGGCGATGCACGGCTGTTCGGTCGAACTGAGTTCGGAGGGTGAAGCGCCGAGCGCCGTGAGCGACGACGGATTGGTCGACATCATCCACGACGTCTCCCTGAACACGACTGGCGTCGATAACCCGATTCGGCGCGACACGCTCGGCGGCAGCGAGGACGCCACGTATCTGATGCAGGAGGTTCAGGACAACGGCGGTCTCGCGGCGTACGTCGGCGTCGGAACGGATCACCCGGGTGGCCACCACACCGCGACGTTCGACGTGGACGAGGACAGCCTCGGAATCGGGGTCGATCTACTCTCAACATCCATCCTCGAAATCGCACAGCAACGACCGTAGATGTCCATCTACGGGCAAACAATCACAACCGCGCTTATGCCCGATACCTGTTAGACAACAATTGATAATATAATTCCAACAGCTTCAAAAGAACACGGTAATTTTTATATGCACCCGTCACAACCCTCTGAATGATTCGAACGAGTGTTGCAGTGTTCGAGAGGTACAAACC
>NZ_JBAWAC010000494.1:0-5073 GCF_049589095.1 Haladaptatus sp.
ATACTCGACTATAGAACGACCGTATCCAAATAGATTTAGTTTTAAAGTGGATGTATGTCTATTGATTCATCGAATAATAAGTGTAGAGTATTCAAACCACATATTTTATTATCAAGAGGATTCTATCATTGATAGTAGTATAATGATGGACAATGACAGAGATCTCCGAAACATGATTAATCGTCGGCAATTTGTCGGTCTCACCGGGATGGTAGGTGCGACCGCACTTGCGGGCTGCACTGGTAATTCCGATGATGGCTCCTCGAAGGGCGGTTCTGGCGACAAGAAAGTCCACGATGTGAAACACGTGGATATGGCAAATCAAGTGCCACAGAACATCCAGTGGAACATCAGCAACCCGTCGAGCGCCGCACAAATCTCACACTACTACCTTTTCGATGCGTTCGCGAAGTACAATTACGCGAAAAGCAAACTCGTCCCCTACGGCATCACCGATTGGGAGTTCGGTGACAACACGTTCAAACTCACCCTCCGCGACGGCCTCACGTGGGCGAACGGCGACGACGTGACCGCCGACGACATCGTTACCCAACTGAAACTCGGGATGTACACCGGTTCCGGGTACGGAGATTACACGAAGTCGGTCGAGGCAAAGGACGACAAGACCGTCGTCATGCACCTCGAAAACCAAGTCAACAAATCCATCGTCAAATTCCAAGTCCTCTCTGACAACCAGATTCGGCAGCCGAAAAGCGTGTTCGGCAAGTACGTGGATAAGATCGAGAAGAACGAGAAGGACGGAACGCGAGCCCTCCAAGACTTCGCGTGGAAGGAGCCGATCGCGAGCGGTCCCTTCGAGTTCAAGCAGGCGACGACGCAGGAACTGGTGCTCACACGTCGGGACGACCACCCCGACTCGAAGAACATCAACTTCAAAACCTACGCCTTCCGGTACATCAACGGAAACGAGCAGGCTCACCAGTCGATGATCGCCAACCAACTCGACTCGGTGTACAGCATGTTCACGCCGCCGCGAATCGTCAACCAACTCCCGAAGAACTGGCAACAGGTCAAAACCCCGGCGAACTGGGGCTACGGGTTGGTCCCCCAGATGGACCACAAACACACCGGAGACCGCGCCGTTCGACAGGCCATCGCGTACGTCATCAATCGCGATGCGGTCGTGAAAAACGCCGCACCGGAATCGAAACAGGCACCGAAATACTCGATGGGGATTCCGTCGGGCGACCAGGAGCGCATCCTCGGGGATTCGGCCAGCAAGTTCGAAACCTACGGCCAGGCGAGTTCCGAGACGGACAAGGCCGCCAAAGTGCTGAAGAAGGCGGGCTACAAGAAACAGGGCGGCAAGTGGCACGACAGCGACGGAGACATCGTCAACCTCCCCGTTCAGGTGCCATCCGACTGGACGGACTGGGTGACCGCGGCCCAAACCATCGTGGACCAGTTGAAGAGCTTCGGTTTCAAATCGTCGGTCGATTCCCGTAGCTACGGGACGCTTTCGGGACAGGTTTGGGCGAACGGGGACTTCGTCCTCGCGTCCGGGTCGTGGCTTCCGGGCGGCGCGCAAGCGTCGTTCCCGTACTTCTCGCTCCGGTACCAGTTGCTGGAGAACAGCGGGTACACGTACAACTACCCGCCAGCGAACCAGAGTCGTGGCGGGAAACACGCCGACGCGACGGTCCCGTCCCGAACCGGTTCGGGCAAGATGACGATCAACCCGGCAAAACGCTTGCAGGACCTCTCACAGGCGACGGACGAGAAGAAGATCAACGAGATCATCCTCGATTTGGCGTGGGTGACGAATCAGGACCTCCCCATCCTCGCCGTCGCGGAGAAACAGGACCAATCGTTCCTCTCACGCGACCATTGGGAGGTCCCGGAAGACGGCTCCGATATCGAGCAGGTCAAATGGCCCGAGTCGTGGGCGGTCCGGTTCGGCAAGAACAACTACAAGCCGTAGTAGTCTAACGGCAGGTAAGTCCCCCACCATGTCTCTTCGGACGGGGACTCGGTATTTCACTACTGCACTCCGGCGGAACGGAAATCTGTGCAAACATTTATTTACGATCGATGTGCAATTTGCATTGGGTATGAGAGACAAATCCATAGGCAGAAGTGACGTATTTAAATACCGGCGCGTTCGCGTGCCAGATACCACGGGAGCGGTCACACCCGCTGGCTGTGGCCCCAACATCGGTTCGAAGAGTCGTCGTTCCGGATTCGAGCGAACGAACGAGACTGAAGGTTCGAATTTGGCGTGAGTAGTACACGATAGTGATAAGTTTGTAATATGGTCAACTATTATTTGAAACGGACGGGACGAGCGATCTTCACGCTGTGGCTGGTCGTGACGCTCACGTTCGGCATGATCCGACTGCTGCCGGGTGGCCCGCTCACCCAACTGCGCGGCAAACTGATTCGCCAGGGATACCCACCCCAACAGATCAACTCGATTATCGAAACCTACCAAAACCTGCAACCCGACGCCCCGCTGTACGTCCAGTACAGCGACTACATCACCGCCCTCCTCCACGGCGACATGGGCAAATCGTTCACCTACCCCCGCACCGTGGCGAGCATCGTCGGCGAGGCATTGCCGTGGACCATCTTCGTGATGGTCACCGCCACCGTCATCATCTTCGCCATCGCCATCGTCTGGGGTGCACTCATGGCCTACCGCGAAGGCAGTCGATTCGACATGGGATCGAGCGTCCTCTCGATCATCCTCTCCTCGATTCCCTTCTACGTCCTCGCCATCGCCCTCGTCATCGTCTTCGGCTACAAATACAGCGTCTTCCCCGTCAGCTATCGCTTGAGCCCCGGCGTCGAACCCGGCTTAACCCTCCAGTTCGTCACCGATGCGCTCTATCACGCCTTCCTCCCCATCGTCTCGCTCGTCGTCTCCGGCGCGGGACTCCAAGCGCTCGCCATGCGCGGCAACAGCATCCAGGTGCTTGGCGAGGACTACGTCCGTGTCGCCCGCCTCCGCGGGCTTCCCGACCGTCGCATCTCCGTGTGGTACGTCGGCCGAAACGCCATCCTTCCGATGTACACCGGATTCCTCACCCTCATCGGTTTCAACCTCGGTGGCTCGGTCATCCTCGAACAGATTTTCACCTATTCCGGCGTCGGGTACTATCTGTTCCAGGGACTGCAAAACAGCGATTATCCGCTGATGATGGGTATCTTCCTCGTCATCACTACAGCATTGGTTCTCGCCGTGTTCATCGCCGACCTAACGTACGGCATGATCGATCCGCGCGTCAAATCGGGTGATTCCAATGAAGCCTACTGATAATTCCGACACCGCCATGACCGACGGCGGTTCGCAATCGAAAGTCGAGGAGTTCAGCTTCGAAACCACGAGTTCGGACACGGAAGTCACAACCAAAGAACGCCTACAGGACTTCTACGCCGAGTTCATCTACAAACCGGGACTGGTTGCCTGGGACGACCCGCGCACGCGAATCGGCGGGCTCATCCTCTTCGTCTACATCCTCATCGGCACCGTCGGCACCTGGCTGTATCCGGCACCCACCTCGAACCAAGTGCCGCGAAATCTCGTGCCGTTCCAGAACTGGAACGCGCCACTCGGGTCGACCCAGCGCGGCGTGGACGTGCTGGCGATGGCGATTCACGCCACCCCGCCGATGCTCATCATGATCGCCGCCGGGGGCATCTTCGCCACCGTCATCGCGCTCGCCATCGGTACGCTCGCCGGATACAGCGGCGGGACGGTTGACACCGTGCTGACGTCCTTTTCGGACATCGCCATGACCATTCCGGGATTGCCGCTCATCATGGTACTGGCCGCCGTCTTCCACCCAGACAGCCCCATCCTCATCGGCTTACTCATCACCATCAATTATTGGGCCGGGCTCGCCCGTTCGATCCGCTCGCAGGTGCTCACCCTGCGCGAGGAATCGTACGTCGAAGCCTCCCGGACGATGGGGATGAGCACGCCGCGCATCCTGTTCAAGGACGTCATCCCGAACCTGATGCCGTTCGTGCTCGTCAACTTCGCCAACGCCGCCCGCTATGTGGTCTTCACCTCCGTCGGATTGGCCTATCTGGGCATCCTACCCACGTCGGTTCCCAACTGGGGTGTCGATTTGAACAACGCGTACAAACAGGCGGGCGCGCTCGTCGGGACGAGTGCACTGTATCAGCTCATCGTCCCGATGATCATGATCATGGGTATCGCGCTCTCGCTCATCTTGCTTGCCCAAGGTCTCGACCGCTTGTTCAACCCACGCGTCAGAACGCGCCTCGCGGGTGAATCGACGACGCTGGAAGAATCCGAGGACAGCACGGAGGTGCTCCAATAATGATGTCACAACAACAGGGAACAGTCACGGAGGTATCGGATCCGATTCTGAGCATTCGGAACGCGTCGGTCACCTACGACGAGGGCGAATCGTACGTCCTGAACGACGTGAGCCTCGATATCCAGCGCAACGAGATCGTCGGCGTGGTCGGCGAAAGTGGCTCGGGCAAATCGATGTTCGCCGAAACGATTCTGGATGCGATTCCCGACCCTGGATTGCTTCAGGGAGAAGTGATCTATCGGCCGGAGGACGGCGAGGAGGTCAACGTGCTGGAACTCTCTCAAGAGGAACTGCGCTCGCTGCGCTGGGAGCAGATTTCGATGGTGTTCCAGGGCGCGATGAGTTCGTTCAACCCGACGATGAAGATCGAGGATCACTTCTACGACACCCTCGATGCGCACGACGCTGACCGAGCGGAGGGCATGGACCGGGCGCGAGAACTGCTCGCGGACCTGTATTTGGACGCCGACCGCGTGCTGTCGTCGTACCCGCACGAACTGTCCGGTGGAATGCAACAGCGGGCGTTGATCGCACTGTCGTTAGTGCTGGATCCCGACATTCTGGTGATGGATGAACCGACGGCGGCGCTGGACCTGCTGATGCAGCAGTCGATCCTCATATTGCTCAAAGAACTGCAGGAGAAGTACGACCTGACGATGGTGTTCATCACCCACGACCTGCCGCTCGTCGCCGCGTTGGCCGACCGCCTCGCCGTGATGTACGCCTTCGACTTGGCGGAAGTCGGCCCCTCGGAGGAGATCGT
>NZ_JBAWAC010000495.1:0-14559 GCF_049589095.1 Haladaptatus sp.
GTTCGGCGTCCGCCGCCAGTTCGAGAAGTGCGTCGTTCAGTCCACGAGTGATGTAGACCACACGCACCTCTTCGTGTCGTATTTAAATAATACCGTCGCCCGGTACCCCTCTCAGGGATCCCACAACGAGTTGCTGTGCATCTCGTTCACGTCCTCGGACAATAATATTCACCCGACATCCTCACAGATTGTTTCAATAATCTATGGGGAAATTTAATATATCTCTGGACAAAGGGTATTTTCATGGTAAAAGACGATCTTACCACGTATCTGGCGGAAAGACCACGAATGATCGGTGTCCTATTCGCGATGATGTTGCTACTCACGCAAGCAGGAAACACGGCAGCTTCCACGTACGCTGTCGGTCCGATCGGTCCGTAAAACGACTCAAATCGATTCTACGTCGATCGAGTAACTCAACGTGAACTGTCCATTGACATGAACGGGGACGTTTTCGATGCGGAGGTTCTCCTCGAGTTCGCTCTTCGTAAGCGTACTGGACGGTAGCGTACCCGATGCGAGATACATCCGATTTCGTTCCGAGAGACGCGGCGTAACTAGACCACCGATACCACCGCGGTTGGTGATATACGTGACCGGGGTTAGCTCGAACGAGTCGCCGTTGGATTCGATTACGAGAACCACTGCAACGTTACTTTCCGTCTGAACGACGTTGATAGTTCCATCTCCGACGATGGTGTACTGGCCACCGATGATACTCTGATCTCGGGCGATATTCAGCGCCGCCGACAGCTGGAACCCCGAGTTCAACAACTGCGCCATTGCCTTTCCGATACGAACCGCCCCGCTGTTTATCACGTCGCTCATCGTGACGACACCACCGATGGCACCCGCTTCGATGAGCGCCATCCCTTGTTCGTACGACTGGCAGGCGTTTAGCAGAAACGCTTCCACATCGACGGAATCGAGTTCCATGGCGTCGAGCATCCCATCGATACATTTGAACCCGTTCTCGTCGATGTGACCGATGTAGTGGAGGAACTGTGCCTCGGATTCGAGGACGGTACGGAGTTCCTCCGTGGTCAACTCGTACCGAACGGTCACGTCGAACGGTAGGTCCCGTCCCGACCCGTACACCTCGTCCGCGAGGTCCCGCTCTTCGTTCATCTCGATATCGTTACAGACGACCGTGATGTCGATCGCCCCGTCCTTGGCCGAACGTTCGAGCCGGTTTCGAAACGCGGTCACCGTCGCCTTGCTCGCGCCGAGCGGTGCATCGTCGCCGACCCACACTTCTTCGAGCGAGTCCGACGGTTCGGGTTCGACGAACGAACGTGGGTTGGCAGCCGGTTCGGACAGACTTCTCGTCTTCCCGCGAACGAACTGCTCGACTGCGGGTACCTGTATCGAGGATGCGGACACCTCCTTCGCATGTGGCGTCCGTATGACCGCGAGGTCGTTGACGAGGAACGGGAGCATCTCCACGTTATCTGACATCGGCGAGACGTGGGTCGTCAACTGCCAGTCCGGAACGAACTCCTCTACTAGACTGTACGGAACCGAGAGATACGCCTCCAAGCGCTTTGCCGACGGAGTATCGTACAGCGTTTCGAAGTCCAAATCGACCATCGATTCGACTTCTTGACGTTCGTATAAATCGACCGGATACAACCCCTCGGTACGGGTGATACAGTCGAAGAGGAACGTCTGTTTCAGTATCCGTTCTACCTCCTTTTCGAAGCCGAGGGGCGTGTCGAGCGACTGTTCGAATTCGTCCGTGACGATTCGTGGCGTGTTTCCAGGTACGAGCTTCGCCCCGAGATAGTATGCAAGTGGCGCGACGGGGAAAATCGAGCCGTACTCGGGCGGAACCTCGATGGTGATGCCCGTCTCCGGCGGTTTCAACCCGTCCGGAACGTGGAGTTCCTCGCCGAGTTCGACCACCGGAGGATGGCCCCGAAGGGTTGGAAACGACCGTTCGGGACTGGTCGTCTTCAGCGCCGCCCCGAACGTCGAAATCGCTGCCATCATGTCTTCCGGGTCCGTCGTCGTCGTCACCGTTCCCGCCGGACGTCGGTGAAGCGACCGCCCGCCGATGATCACGTCCACTACCGAGTCGAAATCGATAGTCACGTCCTCGAACGAAGCGCTGATACTGACTGTCCCTTCGACGTGCAAGTATAGTTTGATCGGCGGGCAGAGTTCGATGGTGTACGTCCCGCTCGGGAGTTCCTCGTGTTGAATCCCTTCGATACTCGTCAACATCTCACCGGACGCATCGCGAACGTAGACCGCTGTCGGGATTGGAAGGCGGAGTCCGGAAGTCCGAACGCGAACTGCGCGGTCGACCGGAAAACAAAACGAGTCGGTGTCGACCGCAACGGGGTGAACCGCATCGAACGTATGGAGGGAAAACGTGCACCGCTCGATTGGGTCCTGTATTACGATTCCGTCTGCGTGGGAATCGAACGAGATTGTCACCGGATTACCTCCGTCTCTGGAGGGGTTTGATTCCGGCTCTCGAGGCACATACGTCGTAGATATCAATCGAATGTTAAAAAACTATCGGCAGTTTGTAATTCTTACGGTATCACATCGATACGAACCCACGAACGGTCTCCACCAGCAAGGAGGGATACCGACGACGGGACCCGTCCAGCGCATCGGCGAGCGTTACCGGCGCGTCGTCGAAGACGCCAGGACCGTGTCCAACGAGGATACGTTTCGGTGTCAACCCTCGCAGTTCGTCCGGCGGGAAGAGTCGGATTATCGGGTGGACTCCCAACCGCTCGTGGCCGGTTCGGAAGTAGTCCGCAGTGCCGACGGATTCGGGGACGACGAGTGTCCCACCCGTTTCGTCGTACAGTGCGGCCTCCTGCCACGCCGGATTGTCGAACAGCTTCAGCACCCGTAGTCCCGTATCGGCGAGCGTCGTTCCGAACCGACGGACGGGAACTCCGCTGACGCTCCGGCGAACCCACGTGGGTAAGTACAGCGGCACGTCGTGTCGCTGGGCGACAGCCTCGGCATCACGCATGTGGCGGTCGAGGAGGACGACCACACCGGCGACCGTGCCGAACTCCGCGAACAACTCGTCTATCGACGAGGCATCGACTGGGTCGATAACCCACACATCACCGTCGATGGACAGCGCGTGACTCGCCCGCTCCATCGTTTCGTCCGGATGTGCCAGCCAACCGACGCCACCGTCCCATCGGTCGATCTCTCGATACGTGTTCGACGCATCCGTCTCTTTCAAGGGCATACCCCGAATACCGTCGGAGAACGCATAAATCGACGGGGGAACAGTTTGTATGCGGACGGTCCGTCGGCGGCGTACGTGCTCGGGACTGGACTGGTTGGCACTCGAAGTGGAATCTCGACTGGCAAGGACGGACGATTCGGGCGAAAATGAGGGACCGGGTGTGTCACGTCGAACCCGTCGATACAGGTTCGAATTCGGGATCCTGACGGCCACTACGTGACGGTGTCGTCGAGCGACTCGATGTAGTCGGCGACCGGTTCGGCGTCGTTCCAGACGTGCTCGAACAGCCTCGTTCCTCGCCGATGTGCCCGTTCGGAGTCGGCGATGAGTTCCGCCCCTGCGTCGTAGGACCCATCGAGCAGCGGAAGTGAGAGCAACAGGCTGTCGTCAGTCACCGTCAAGGCGAACGAGACGTTCGCCACTCGGACCTCCAACTCGTCGTTCATCGGGATCGACGGTTCTTCGAGGAGGGAGTTGAGGACGTTCGTCCCCAGAATCAGTCGCGATTTTCCGTTGTGGTCGAGGCCATCGAGGAGGGCGTCCGAAAATCGTTCGTTGAAGATGGGTGCGATGACCGACGCGGATGTCATGGTTTCGAGTCGGCGTTCGATCTCCCGTACTGCTCGTGACGGGTGGGTGTCGGTCGCTCGGACGACGGTAGCGTCGACGAGGTCGGCGATACGAAACACGTCGGTGGAGGGGAGCGCGGCGGTGTCGTGTCGCTGCCAGTAGTCGGCGTCGATCGCGAGTGCTTGTTCAGTTTCCCGTTGTTCACGGACGAGGTCACAGACGACCGACCCGGTTCCCGTCGGTGCCCAGCGCTTCGCCCGGGGGGAGTAGATCAATCCACGATTTTCCAACTCGGTGAGCGCGTTGTACACGGCGGATTCGCTCGCGAGATTCCGATTCAGCAGTGCCTGTGTCGTCTCGTCGCCATCGACGATGGCCTGTAACACTGTTGTCCGTGCCCCGGAGCGAAGCACGTACTTGATGAGGGACTGGTGTTGTTCTATGGCGGCAGGTGTCAGTACATCGGAGCGATTCTTTTCACTATCGCTCTCAACCAGCCAGCTATCAGATTCCAGATGAATAGGTATTTTCTACGGGTAGCTCAAATTTGTGGTCTCTAGAATGGAATTTTTATATACTGTCACTGTATTTTTACCGCTTGGGCCACCCTGAGGTCCTCGTTGACGCAATCCGGGCAGTGGTTTTCTACTGTCTACCTCCATCGGCGCGGGCGTTTCTCAGAGTTCGCTCGTATCGATTTCGATGTCGGGCGGTGAGATGATGAGAAACTTCCGGAAATGCACCAAATTCCCGCCGCCTTTTTTCACGGCCGGTGCGAGATCGGCCGCCAACTCGGTCAAGTCGCCGTCGATGGCGAGGACGAGCGTGTGTCCCCGCTCTATCGCCTCGACTCGTTCCCCGACGGCGGTCGTTCCGTCGAGGACGCCGAGGATGACACGGGCATCCCCGTCGAAGTCGATATCCTGTTCGGCCGCCTGAAGGTCCAAATCGAACCCGGAATCGTTCATGGCGGTATCTCTCATCGCCCCGAGAAAAATCCTTGCCTTGGTGTGTCAATCAGTTTTCGTACTCCCGCTTGAACCCGCGGAACTCCGTCCGGTGGGCCTCCTCGTCGGCGAGGATAGTGACTCCGAGGTCCTCGGTAACGGGGTCGTCCGCGTCCGTCGCTGCCGATATGACCGACCGATAGGTCTCGATGGCGTCCTCTTCGGCTTCGAGAACCCCTTCGATGACCGAGAGCACGTCGGTGCTGTCCTCCGGCGGTTGCAGTCCTTCCTGTCGCGCCTCGAAGTCGTAGGATGCGGGTGGTCGTTCGTCCAACTGCTTGAGTCGCTGCCCGATCCGCTCTGCGTGACCCAACTCCTCCTGGATGTCTTCTTCGAGGCTTTCACGCACCTCTTCGGCGCTCACTCCTTCGAGGACGATGGAGTTCGTGAGGTAGTTCATCACGGTTTCGATTTCGTCGCTGTACGCCTTTTTGAGTAGGTCCGTTACTTCCTCGCTCGTCATCGTCCGACGATATGACGCCAACCCTCCTTACGATTGTGGCGGATCACCCGGATGCGTTCGGAACCGTCCGCTACCGCCTGGCAATCGTTGCCTCGCGCACAACGGTTATATATCTGTGTCACACATACACATGCTAACGATGAAACGGCAAGTCAATGTCTCGCACACCACTGCGAGCGACACTGTTGTCGGCCCGATTCTCATCGTAGGGGTCTGATTCCCCTACCTACTCACACCAGAAAACGACTGAATCGACACGAAACTGAGCCGACAGTGCATCGTGGCAAGCTAAACCACCACATAGAGACGACGTGACCAACGCACACAAACAATGACCGACGACAACCAACAGCGAGAACCGACGACGGATGGCGGACGATCGAATCGAGAGAAACGAACGATGGCGGAGATCAGCCACACACCGCCATACGAAGCACCTGACGCGAGCCGCGTGTTCGAGCGCGGTGGCGAACTGCTGACCGAACCGACGGCCGACGCGGACTGACGGGATTTCACCCGTCGACTTCTCCGTATCCTCTCACCATCGAGCGACCGCTCCAAACGACAACTCCGAGCGCTGCTGACGCTTGCCATCTTCGTCTCATCCGAAAAAGAACCGCAAACGGTTTTTCCTCCCTCGCTTCCGGAAACCGACCTCACTTTCGACCGTACCCCCCAGTACGGTTCCGAGACGAACTGCCGGTTCGACTCAGCGGATCGGCTCTCGACCGCCGACGAGTTTCGAGGTGTCCACGAACTCCGCGCGCGCACCGCCCTTCTTCACTTCAGTCGCGGTCATACATTCGAGACAGCCGAAGACCTCGTTCTCGTTGTTGCCAAACACGCGTGCGAAATCGCGTGTCACGAAGGAACCGCAGCTTCGGCATCGGTTTTCGGCGACTGTGTCACTGCCACTTGCAATCTGGCTGTTTGTCGTTGTCATGCTAAGCCTCGTCGGTACGACTAACACCAGTGTGGGTACTTTGTTATCCGGTGGCTGTCGGGGAGAAACCAACCACTATCGAACGGAAAGACAACTCTACGATTCCGGTAACGACCCCTTACTCGGCGGATGAGTCGGTTTCCAGTCGGAATCGGGCGAATGACACCGTCCCCAAAATCTCTCCCGGCCTATGCTTTAATGAACGTCGGGGCGGTATGGGACACTGATGCCCAAGATAACACTCGACGAGGAGACCGTCTCACGGCTCGACAGCCTGCGTGTCGAAGACGAATCCTACGACGAAATCATCACCGAACTCGTCAACATCTACGAGGCAGAGGAACTGACGCTCTTCCACGGCGGCGACTATTCGAGCGACTAGTCGCTCCGCACCTCGGAACGAGTCAACACCGTCTCTCCAGCGCGCACACATTGTCCCTTTCTTACTTCGATGTCCGTCACGTCGACCGATGGTGGCAGGAGTACGTCAGCCCGACTGCCGAACGCGATGTGACCCAACCGTTCCCCGCGTTCCAGTTCGTCGCCCGATTCGACGTACGGATGAATCCGCCGCGCGAACGCGCCCGCGATGAGCGTCACGTCGTAGGACGGAAACCCGATGTGGACCTTTTCGTTGTTGTCCGAATCCTTGCTGAACGCCGGACGGTGTTTCCCGGGTTCGTGTTCGACCGACTCGACGCGTCCGCCGACCGGTGCGCGGTTGACGTGAACGTCCGTGACGTTCATGAACACGCCGACGCGAACGCGGTCTCCCTCCTCCCGAATCACGGAGACGCGCCCGTCCGCGGGCGAGAGGATTCCCTCCACTGGCGGGTTCCGCTCCGGGTCGCGGAAGAAGTGCAGGATTGCACCTCCCGTCGCCAGCGCGAGCAGCGTCCCAACGGGTGAGAGGAATCCCAGCGGTCCGGCCAACAACAGCGGCGGCGCGGCGTATCGCCACGCGTCCGGAACGATCTTCATCGGTTCGACCCCCCGTGTGACCCGCCCATCAGTCCTGAACCGCGGTCCTGACGCGCGCCCACTTCCCCTTCGATTCGAGGCGGTCCTGTAGTTCGTCGGCGTACTGCTGTGCTAACGCCTCGGCCGCCGAGAGTCGGTCCTGGTCCACGCCGGAGTCGCCGCCACCCAATCCGAGCGCGCTTTTGACCGAGCTAAACACGCCTTTACTATCCTTTTTCGATGATTTGCCCGACATCGAGTTCATCTGCGACTGGATGTTGTCCATCTCGGGCATCACCTGCTCGACCTTGCTCGTGTCCGCCACGAGTTTCGCCCGCTCGTCGTCCTCGGGGTGTTCGATCTCGAATTCCACGGCCGTCATCACCAGTCCCCACTCCTGCCGTGAAAACTGGGAGTTCGTCACTTCCTCCATGAACTCCCTATCGACAGCCATCCTGTCCCCCACGATCATGTCCGTCCACCGTTGTCCGCTCATACCCCACATTGATGTGGCACGAGACTTGGTGTTTTCGTCTACACTTGCGGAAAACAAGCGGTGAAGCTGCAACCGTGGTGTCGAAAATCCCGCAGTAGGTGGTTCCTACGGCGGGCGAAAGAGGGTGTAATCACTCCTTTCCGGGGAGAATATCGCCGAAATCAAAAACCGCGGGAGGGAGATGATAGCGGTCAGTCGTACGGGTAGCGCGTCTGGTTGCCACAGTCGCAGGTAACCACGACGTGGCCGCCCTGTAGTCTGACGCGCGCGTTCTTTCCGGGGCGGAGGTAGGCGTCGCAGGCATCGCAGGTGAATCGCTTGAACTGTCTCGGGAGGGACAACCGCTGGCGTTCGGCGATTCGTCTGGCGAGGCGGACGTATTCGCGCGCTCGGTCGTCGTTACACTCTGCGGTGGCGTCCCGTGCAAGTACGGTGAGACGCTCTATTCGCTCTTGAGCTACTGTCATTCGGAATGGGGGGGGTGGGGGGTTTCCGGGGCGAGACAGGACAAGGATAGAAATCGTTCCTGTATTGCCCCATGCGAGTCATGCTCGTACGGGAACAAATACTTTGCGGTCGGTCAATGACTCCTTTCCGAAAGGAGTAATGGGTCACTGTGCCATCTCCCCCGCAGTGCGCGTACTCAACTACCTCGAACTCGAATCCGAGTTAGCCCGTAGCGGCATCGGAACCTCCACAAAGCAGCAACGCAAGGCGCTCGCGGGGACGAACGTGGATGTCGTCACGTCGCCGTGGAACGGAAAAACGCCCCTCCATGCACTCCCATCGGGAGCGGTAGGGAGTGGTTTCTTCACCGATTTCGACCTCGCTCACTGCAACGTCATCGGCCCGGGGTCGATCGCCGTCGCACGTCACGCCAAGCGCAACGACATCCCGCTCGTCCTCCACGCGCACGTCACGAGCGAGGACTTCGCCGAGAGCTTTCGCGGATCGAGCATCGCCGCGCGCCCCCTCGGTCGCTATCTGAAGTGGTTCTATTCGCAGGCCGACCTCGTGCTCTGTCCGAGCGAATACACGAAATCCGTCCTCGAACGGTATCCCGTCGATGCGCCGATTCAGCCGATTTCGAACGGTGTTGACGCCGAATCGCTGGAGGGATTCCAGTCGTTCCGCGACGAGTACCGCGCGCGCTACGACCTGGACGGGATGGTGGTCTTCGCGCTCGGCAACGTCTTCGAGCGCAAGGGTCTCACGACGTTCTGCCGAGTGGCACAACAGACGGCGTTCGACTTCGTGTGGTTCGGAACCGTGGACGACGGCCCGCACGCCAGTTCGACGGTCAAGCGCTGGACCGAAAACCCGCCGGACAACGTCACGTTCTCGGGGTGGGTGGAGGACAAACGCGGTGCGTTCGCGGCGGGCGACGTGTTCTGCTTCCCGGCGAAGGTCGAAAATCAGGGAATCGTCGTCCTCGAAGCGATGGCCTGTGGCAAGGCCGTCGTCCTCCGGGACATCCCCGTCTTCGACGAGTTCTTCACGCACGGTGTGGATTGCCTGAAATGCGAGACGGAGACGGAGTTCCGCCGCGCGCTCGAACTGCTCCACCGCGACCCGGAACTACGGGACCGTCTCGGGGAGAACGCCCGTGAAACCGCGGCCGAGCACAGTTTGGAGCGGGTCGGCGAGGAACTTGTCGAGACGTATTCAAAACTGGTCTGAAGTCACAAGTCCTTAACACCCCGTCCTCCAATTCCCGACTAATGAGCCGATGGGTCGCCGCCTTCACGGACACATATCTACCGACCATCAACGGCGTCACCTACACGATACGGACGTGGCGCGACTTCTGGGAGAAGAACGGCGGTCGAATGGACGTCGTGTATCCCCAATCCGACGGCTACACGCCGGAGCAAGGCGAACACCCCATCGGAAGCCTGCCGTTCCCGTTTTACGAAGGGTATCGACTCGGAACGCCCCGCATCCCGAAGGCCGTCCTCGACGCCGAAATCGTTCACGCGCACACGCCCTTCGCCATCGGCGTCGGCGGCCTTCGACTCGCCCGAAAACACGATCGGCCATTCGTGACTTCGTATCACACACCGACCGGCGAGTACGCGGATTACCTCGTCCCGAACGACTCCGTCGCGGGTTACGTCGAACGGGCCGCAGGGGCGTACGAACGGTGGTTCTTCGGGCGCTCCGATGCGGTACTCACACCGAGCGAGGCGACCAAGCGACACGTCGTCGAGACGGTCGGCGTCGATGCGCCGGTTCACGTCGTTCCGAACGGCGTGGACATCGAGCGGTTTCATCCGGTCGAAACCGGTGCGTTCGTCCGGAAGTACGATCTCGACGTCGACACGCCGATCATCGGCTACACCGGTCGCCACGGCTACGAAAAGCGCCTCTCGGAAGTCATCGAGGCGGCCGACGGGATGGACATCACCCTCCTCTTCGGCGGCGACGGTCCCGCCCGAAAGTCGCTCGAAAAGCAGGCGGCCGACTGTGACGCGGACGTTCGGTTCCTCGGCTTTCTCGAACGCGACGAAATGGCGGCGTTTTACACCGCCCTCGACGTGTTCGCGTTTCCGAGTCCGGTCGAAACGCAGGGGTTGGTCGCACTCGAAGCGAACGCCTGTGGAACTCCTGTCGTCGGTGCGAACGCGGGCGCGTTGTCGAACACCGTCGTCGCGGGAGAAACAGGGTATCACTTCGAGAGCGGCGACATCGAGGGAATCCGTGCCGCGATTCGCCGCGCGCTGGCGGAACACGACGAACTTCGGGAAACGTGTCTCGCCCGGAGAAATCAGGTCAGCGTCGAACGGGCCGTCGAGCAGTTGGCGGCCGTGTACGAGAACGTCCGTTAGAGTTCGACGCGCTCGACGATGTGGTCGCTTCCTTCGCGGACGTTCAGGGCGACGATACGGATGTCGTCTTCGAGTCCGGAGCCGTGGAGTTTCGCCTTCAGCAGGTTATCGACCTGATACACACCCGCGGCGTTCAGCATCTCGATTTCCACGAGGACGGGGACGGTGTCCCCTTGCCGGAGCGTGACCTTCTTGATGGCCTGACTGGAGACGGTGTTGATACCGCGTCCACCTTTCTCGTACGGGATGCGCGAACGACCGTGTTCCATATCGAGCGCGTCCGAAACGCGGATGACGCCCGCTTCGGTCGTGAGCGGGTCTTCTTCCGTGTGGTGACAGAGGATTGCGTGGAGGATTTCGCCCTTCATCCGCACCGTGTTTTCGACGTCGTAGAAGTTCGGCAGAACCCGGTCGAGGAGGTCGGCCGCGAGCGGAATCGAGTAGTAGGAGTGATCGTCGCGGTGGACGATGTGACCGATGTCGTGGAGCGTCGACGCGAAGGCGATGATGACGCTCTCGTCGGACTCGTCCAGTCCCTCGTCGGCCGCGCCGTTGAACTCGACGTTGCCGCGTTTCAGGAGGTCATAGAGGAGGAGCGCACGATTGCGAACGATCTCGATGTGTTTTCGGCCGTGGTCGTTGTATCCCTTGCGCGTAACCGCGTTGACGTTCTGGGCGTCGAGATACGCTTGAATCTCCTCGTCGTTCGCGATGAATTCGAGCACCTCGTTCAGCTTTTCGTCGGGGAAGGCGTGTTCGGCATCCGGGTCGTAGGCATGCCGCCCGTCATCGATTTCACTTTCGGCTGGTTCCGTATCCATGCCGACCCTATTCTCGTTCTGGAGGGAAAAGCTCTCGGGGAGCGTTTCTGATTATTTTTCACACGCTCGCAATACCACCCCGTCAGCGTTCCGTCAGCGGTTTTCGTCCATCCACGTGTAGCGTCCGAACCTCTCGGCTACGTCTGCGGTCCGACTGCCAATGGCTAAGTACACCGTCAGGGCGGATTACTGGCAGGCAACCGATGTCATCGTTCTGTGAGATGACGACGGGAGAGAAACGACGAGTGGGATGTATTCGAGCAACGAAGGCGATTCGTGGCGTCGTGGTCTCGACCCTGAGAAGAGCAAAAAGCCTATAGTTGGCAATGGGTAAGAAACTGGTAGAGGATGTTCGAAATGATACCACTATTCGGGCCGATTCCCGGCGGAGCAGAACTCGTCGTGATTCTGCTCATCGCGGTTCTCCTGTTCGGTGCAAACAAGATTCCGGAACTCGCACGCTCCACGGGAGAGGCGATGGGTGAGTTCAAGAAAGGTCGTGAAGAAGTCGAGCAGGAACTCCAAGACATGCAGAGCTCCGGCACGTCCAGTCCTGCACAGGAAGTCGAGAGCGAACCCGTTTCCCCCACGGAAACCGAGACGGAGATGGAGACGGAGACGGAAACCAGCACCAACACGAAAACCGAAACCGACTCGTAGACGTTTTTCTTCGAAATTATATGAGGGCGTGTGGCCTAGCGGATAGGGCGAGAGGTTCCTAACCTCTCGACCGCGGGTTCGAATCCCGCCACGCCCGTTGACTACGCTTCGCTTCGTCAACGCGCGTGGCTTACTCCCCCTCGCTCGTTCCTCGCTCGCGGGAGTCCCGCCACGCGCGTTCTTGTGGCGAACGACAGTAAGCCACAAGAACGTGCTAGGGATTCGAATCCTACGAGTCACAGCCCGGAACGGAGCGACTACGAGGCGCGAAGCGCCTCGATGCGAACGGCAATGCCGTGAGCAAAGCGCCGCGCGGCCGGAACGTCCCGTTTCACTCGCTCCCGCCACGCCCGGACTGTCTTTTCGACATACGCTCCCGCGGCGTCCGTATCGCGAACGAAGTGAGCAAATCGGCACCGAACCATACGGATCGTGTGTAATCTTCGTAAAATCTCGAAGTCATGATGAAAGATTTATTGCTCGGCAACGGTGAGCGAGAAACGCGGCGTCTTCCGATGCCGCTCAAACAGCCAAGTCAGGCAAGACCGAGCCGTCATGGACCGGTTCTCTTCTTCCCGTTCGTGACGGTCTCGGTTCTCTCTCCCTTCCGAAGGGCGGTCGGAACGACGACCGAACGTTATGTGGTTTCGTGGTGAAGGTTCCTCGATGGGTCTCCTCGACGCGGTCAGACGACTCTTCACGATAGAGGGCGACGAGTATCGATGTGGCTACTGCGGTAGCACGTTCCGGTATTCGACGGCGCTGGCCGAGCTTCCCGATCTGAACTGCCCGTACTGCGGTTCGACCGATATCGAGCGAGTGGGGGAGTCGAACGGCGGTTGACTCGGAGGATGATCGGTCGTCTAGTCGTTCGATTTCGATGCAAATCACACCAAACCTTGATAGCTCCGGTGGCCGAACTTCCTCTACCGTGTTCGAGTCAGACGAAGCGTTCGTCGCCGCCCTCCAATCGAAACTCGGGTCGGCACTGTTGGTGGTCGCCGATGCGCGACCCGACGGGTACGAACTCCTGTTCGCCCGTGGCGACATCGATGGACGATTCCGACCCGACGATTTCGAGCGACTTCACGACGAGTCACTGCTCCGAACCGAGGCACGCGAGGACGCCGAAAACGTGTTCCGCACTGGCGCGCTGGATTTCGCCCTCTACACGTTCGACGAAGCGGTCGTCGTCCATTTCCCGGACGAGGACGGAGCGCTGTTCGTCGCGCTCAGCGACAGCGATGTCCCGCTGCTTCCGACGATCGAACTGTGTGCAGAGTGGGTCGGGACGAACGCGTAGCGAATGTCACGGCGGCGTGATGACCGCTCGGCCCTCTATTTCTCCGTGTTCGAGTTTTTCCGCGACGGTGTTGATGTCGCCGAGATCGTAGCGGGAGGTTCGGAGGGAGACGTCGCCGCGTTCGACTAGCGTGACGAGTTCTTGGAGTTCGGTGTAGCGGCCGACGAGCGTGCCGCGGTAGGAGAACTCGCCGTTCACGAGCGATTGGGAGGGTTCGTGGATGTGGCCGCCGTAGCCGACGATGTGATGATCGCCGCCGGGGGCGACGATATCCGGGGCGTAGGCGGTCGTTTCGTCCCGCCCGACGAAGTCGATGACCTGCTCGGCACCCGCGCCGTCGGTGATGTCCCCGATGACCGTCGCTACGTCCTCGGTCGTCGGATCGACCGTGTGGTGTGCGCCGAGGCTGTCGGCCAGATCACGGGCCTCCTCCTTCACGTCGAGCGCCGTGATTTCGGCGGCGCTCATCGCGTCGAGACACTGGAGGCCGATGTGCCCGAGTCCGCCGACCCCGATGACGACGGCGTGGTCGCCGGGGTTCAACACTCGGGTCGCTTTCTTGACCGCGTGGTAGGCCGTGATTCCGGCGTCGGCGTGGGGAGCGATCTCTACGGGGTCGACGCCGTCGGGGAGCGGGATGACCGAGCGCTCGCTGGTGAGCAAATATTCGGCGAACCCGCCGTCCGTCGTCAGTCCGGGGAACTGGACGTTTTCACAGTACATGTCCTCGCCGAGACGGCACTGGCGGCACTGTCCGCAGGTCATCACGGGGTGACAGATGACCGTATCACCGACGCTCACCGTTTTCACCTCGTCGCCGACTTCGACGATTTCCCCGGCGTTCTCGTGGCCGAGGGTCATCGGGAGGGTCTGTTCGACGTAGTCCGTCCACAACCCCTCGATGATGTGGTTGTCCGTCTGGCACCATCCGGCCCCTTGTACTTCGACGACGACGTGGTCCGACTGTTCGGGTTCCGGCCTGTCGATTTCATCGATGCTGAGGCCGTTTTCCATGTCGTCGGTGTACGCGTGCAGGCGTGCGGCTTCCATGACGTCTAAACCACTCCTGCTTCAGTCATAAATATTCGTGAACGAGTCGCCGGGCATATGATTTGGGGCACACATATTGCATGATTATAAGTGAAGATTATGTGAGTTCGGCCCATTACTTAGATGGACATGTACAGAGGAACTGGGGACGGTCGATGGGAGAACGAGGAGGACGTATTCGTCATCGACTCGCACATCCACTTTTGGGATGCGAGCGAGGAGAACATCATCC
>NZ_JBAWAC010000496.1:0-5957 GCF_049589095.1 Haladaptatus sp.
CACCGCGCATCGAATCCGAACCGGATTGGAGAAGGTCGGTCTCGCCGAGATCGCAAAACAGTACGCGCCGAAGAACGTGGCTCGGATGGCAAACGAACAGGTGGACTTCGCCAAATCGACCGCCTACGTCCGTGCACGAACCGAACTCGGCGTACGTATCAACTTGCAGAGCCGCGAACCGAACGGCATCGTCCCGCCGGAGAAGTACGACGAGGTGCGTGACGAACTCATCGAGAAACTCAGCGGCGTCGAAACGCCGGACGGCGAACTCGTCTTCGGCGAGGTCGTGCCACGCGAGAACTACTTCCACGGGAAGAACGCGGACAACGCGCCGGATATCGTGACGATTCCGAACCAGATGGGCCAGTTCATCTCCGCGCAACTGCTCGGCGATTACTTCGCGCCGCCGACCGAACCGTGGAACCACAAACTCGAAGGCATCGTCGCCGCGAAAGGGGAGGGCATCGACGTGGACGCGATGCCGACCAAAGCACACCTCTTCGACATCGCGCCGACGGTCATGTCCGCGCTCGGCGTGCCCTACAGCGACCGCATGGACGGGACGGTGATCCCGGTCGTCGAGGACACCGGTTCACAGTCCTACCCCGAATACGACGAGGAGAACGACGGTACGATGGGCGACGACGAGGCCAACGTGGAAGAGCGACTGGCCGACCTCGGGTATATGCAATAACGCTTCTGCCGACTCGTTTCCCCTTCCTTCCCGACGAAATTATACATCGACGGACGGAGTAGTACCGTGGAGTAGATTTATGATCTTTACTAACCATTCGGGATTTATGTCACGAGAGCAATCCATCGAGTTCGGGACGTTCGGGGGCCGACACGTTCCCGAACCGCTGGAGGAACCGCTCGAACAGCTAGCAGGAGCGTACGACGAAATTTCGGAGACGGAGGAGTTCCAGTCGGAGTTCCGGTCCCTGCTCGAATCGTTCGCCGGTCGGCCGACACCGATCTATCACGCGAAACGGCTTTCTGAGGAGTACGGTGCACGGATCTACCTGAAGCGGGAGGACCTGCTCCACGGCGGGGCACACAAGATCAACAACTGTCTCGGGCAAGCCCTGCTGGCGAAACAGGCGGGCAAGGAACGACTCATCGCGGAAACCGGCGCGGGGCAACACGGCACCGCGACGGGGATGGTCGGCGCGCTGCTCGACATTCCCACCGAGATTTACATGGGCAAAAAGGACGTCGAGCGCCAGAAGATGAACGTCTTCCGCATGCGCCTGATGGGTGCCGAGGTGAACGAGGTCACGCGCGGCGATTCAGGGCTTGCGGACGCGGTCGATGCCGCATTGGAGGATTTCGCCCACAACGTGGACGACACGCACTATCTCGTCGGAAGCGTCGTCGGGCCGGACCCGTTCCCCCGAATGGTTCGGGACTTCCAGTCGGTCATCGGCGAGGAGGCACGGGAGCAGATTCAGGAGAAGGCCGGAAAACTCCCCGACGCCGCCGTCGCGTGCGTCGGCGGCGGATCGAACGCCATCGGGTTGTTCCACGCGTTTCGCGACGACCCCGTCGAACTGTACGGTGCGGAAGGCGGCGGCGAAGGTACCGACTCGAAGCGCCACGCCGCACCGCTCGCTAACGGCACGACCGACATCCTGCACGGGATGCGAACGCGGATTCTGAACGACGACGTGGAAGTCCACTCGGTTTCCGCGGGACTCGACTACCCCGGCGTCGGTCCGGAACACGCCCAGTTCCGCGAGACGGGACGGTGTGAGTACACCGGCGTCACCGACGAGGAAGCGCTCGCCGCGTTCCGCGAACTCAGCGAACTGGAGGGCATCATCCCCGCGCTCGAATCGAGCCACGCCGTCGCGCTGGCGAAACAGCTAGCCGCCGAAAAGGACGAGGACGACGTCATCCTCGTGAATTTGAGCGGCCGCGGCGACAAGGACATGGAACAGGCCGCCGAGTTGTTCGACCTCGGAAAATAGGGAAACGTTCGACCGGCAGACGAATTCGACCGATCAGGCGGCCGCCATCGGCGGCACCGTGGCTCGGCTGTCGTCCTCGTTTTCGTTCGTCTCGTTCGTTGCGTCGCGCTCGCTCGCGCCGTGTCCGTTCCGGTCCGCGAGCGTCGCAGTCACGTCCGCGTTCAGCCGGGAGTAGTTGAAGTAGACGCGGTCGTACTGCGAGGACTGATACCCGCCGTAGAGGTCGAGCTGTACCGTTTCATCACAGCCGACGAGCGACGCGAGTTCGCCGTCGTCGAAGCGAACCGTGAGCGTATCCTCGTCGGCGTCGTAGGTGACGTTCTCCGCGGCAACGGTGCGGTTGTCCGGGGTCGAAACGACGAACGTGTTCGGGACGGTTTCGTTGTAGTCATCCGGTGCGTCGAACTGCATGACGGCGTTTCCGTGTCCGTCGAGGGTGACGGATTCGTCGGCGAGCGACGTATCGACGCGCTGAATTCGGCTGTCCGTCGTCGGCGCGATTTTCCCGTTCGATTTCAGGTAGTCCACGACGGTGGTCGAGAGCAGTTCGTCCGTGCGCTGAACGACCGGCTTGTCGGCGAGCGGATAGCCGCTTCCGCCGCCCGCCATGAAGTCGTTGACGGCGACTTCGTACGTCGCGTTCGGGTCGAGCGGTTTTCCATCGACCCGGACGTCGCGTATTTTTTGTTTTCCGTCGTGGCCGACCCACTCGAAGCGGACGCCGCTGACCTGCATCGACATCTCCGCGCCGTACTGCTGTCCGGCGTCGCTTTCCATCGTCGTGATTTGGCTCGCGAGCGTCTCCTTGAGTTGCGCGCCCGTCAGTCGAACCGTCACCACCTTGTTTCCGAACGGAAGCGTGTTGAACACGTCCCCGCCCGTGATGTTACCGGGACCGTAGACCCCGTTCGAACGGATTCCACCGGCGTTGGTGATGGCGACGTCGGCACCCGTTTGGGATCGCATCGCGTCGGTCACGAGGTCACCGTAGTTGCTCTCGCGGTGGTAGTTCGTGGAGAATCGCGCGTCGAGCGGTGTCTCGGTGTACGCGATGGTCGAGTCGAGGTTCACTTCCGAACGGTAGTCGTTGATGATCCGCGAGGCGGTTTCGTTCTTCGGCGTCGACTCCGTGATGTTGATGAGTCGGCCGTTCGCACCGACGACGTCGCCGTCCTCGACCGTGAGGTTGATCTCACTCAGGTACTCGGCGCGGGCTTCCGTCTCGCTGATGATGGTCCCGTCCACGACGTGCGGTCGGTAGACGACCTCGTCGTGACCGGTCAGAACCACGTCGGCGTCGGTCCGCTTTGCGACCGTTTCGGCTTCCTTGGTACCTTCGTGGAGCAGGACGACGACCACGTCCACGTTCTTCTGTTGTCGAAGTACCTTCTCGTACTTCTGCAGCGTCGGGACGACGGGTTTCGCGGTGATGTCGTGCGCCGAGAGGTTCTCCGAAACGGAGCCATCGACGCCGGGATAGATGGCACCGACGACACCGACTTTGACGCCGCCGCGTTGGACAACTTCGTACGGCTGTGCTCCCTCGATGATGTTTCCGGTCGTCTCGTTCACGAGGTTCGCCGCGAGCCACGGGAAGTTCGAGGCGCGGGACGCGTTCGCGAACGCGTCAGTTCCGTAATCGAGGTCGTGATTTCCGACCGCATCCGCGTCGGGGTGAATGAGATCGTACACGTCCACGGGTGCGTGCCACCCCGAGACGGGCGAGAGCGCGTTCGGTGACAGTTCGTCACCACCGCCCATGACGAACGTCGGGTTGTCGTGGGCCTGCCGACGCTCGTCGATTCGGTGAACGAGCCGTGGCACGTTGCCGTCCTTCGCCGCGGCTGTCTGAATGTCGTTGTAGGAGAGGATGGTCACGTTCGTCGAACTGTTCGTGGTTGCCGTGGTCGATCCGGTGTCGGAGTGTCGCCCGCCGACGTTCACACCGAGTGCGGGAATCGCTCCCGCGCTCACGATGCAAACGAGCAGAACGACTGCAGTAGCACGTCTCATTCATCGTAGTAAAACTATCGTTCGACGTTAATTGTATCTATGAGATTTTAATAGTATAATGTATTCTATGGATGGGAAATATTCGACTTAGGGATACATCGGTATGTTGGTGAATTGGAGCCGTCAGTGATCGCTACCACTGTGTCAGTGCCTTCGTCCCGTGAGAGTACGACAGCACGCCGAGGAACGTCAGGACGCCGGAGATAGCGGCAGTGCCGCCGAAATAGAACACCCACTGGATACCCGGACCGGTCGTCAGTATTCCGGCGAGGATCGGCGCGAGGATACTCCCCGGCCGCCACACCAAATCCCGGACGCCGAAACTGCTCGCCACGCCGCCACCCTCGACTCCTTCGTCGGCGAACAGCGCCATGCTGGCCGGTTCGCGGAAGCTATCGGCGATGCCGAGAAGCGCGTTCAACCCCACCAGGGGGAGGAACGCGGGCGAGAGCTGCCCAAGGATCGGAAACATCGACGGAAGTCCGAGCGTCCGACCGATGGCCGGTGAGAACGGAATACAGAGCGCAACGAGTCCGTACAGGCCGCCGCCGCAGAAGACGAACAGAGCGCGGCCGTATCGGTCTGAAAGCCGTCCCGTGTGGGGTTGAAACAGCATGTTCGTGAACTTCTCCGAGATGAGCACGGCGCTGACGGCGAGCGCCGCGTAGGTCAACCCACCCTGAGACGCCTTCAGTCCCGCGTATACGACGACCCAGTTTCGAACCATCGTTACCGCGACGGCGTACTGGGAGCGGAAACTCGTCAGCGTCAGGAGTTTGCGATTGAGCGCCAGATCCGAGAACGGAAAGCCTTCGATTCGCGTGTCGTCGGGTTCCACGAACAACAACACGCCGAACAGCGCCGGAACCAACAGGGCGACGATGACCCCGAACACCACGTCGAACCCGTACTGTTGATACAACGTCGCGGCCGAAATCGACCCGAGGATGGACGCCGCGAACCGCGCCGAATTGGCTTTCCCGATATGGTTCGCGCGCGTGTCGGCCGTCGAGAGTTCACCGACGAGCGCGAGCGTGATGAGGCCAGTTCCGGTCAGGGCAACCCCTTGGAGCGCACGTGCGGCGATGAAGCCCCAACTGCTCTCCACGAACGGAAACGCGACGTAGGCCGCGATGGAAACCACGATGCTCCCGAGCAACACGGTTCGTTTGTCGTATCGGTCGCCACCCCACGCGAGCGGGACGACGGCGATCGACTGTGCGGCGGTCAGTCCGGAGACGAACAGTCCGACGACGACGCCCGACTGGGGATTCAGAACGTTGAGATACGTCGGGAGGAGCGTCGCCAGCGTGATGAATCCGAACCCGGCGGCGAATCGGGTGAGATAGAGTGCGTAGAACTGAACGCGGTTTTCGTTCACGGTTCTAACTGTGAACAACCCCGCAAAACACCTTTCGTTTCGAAACCCATCCGTCGCTATCGTCGACGCGAGTGCTCGCTATCGGAACTCGACACCGATGAGTTACGATTTTCGACAATTCGGACAGAAGCCGTCTTCGAGATAGATTTCGAGCAATTTCTCGCCGCATTCGGAACAGCGCTTCAGCACGTTCTCCTTCTCTTCCACGGTGGTTCACGCCGAAATCGAAACCCGAGAAGAATAGTTGTATCGATTTTCCTCACACTCAGTTACTCACGAGACTCACGTCATCGTAGGTGCCGAGATTTCCGTTCTCGGCACGGGTCACCGCACCGACGGCGTCCACGAACCCGGTTCCGATGTTCCACGGGGTGTACTCGCTGTGTGCGTCGTCGGCCTCGGCCGTGAGGGTATTGAGTAGTTCCAGCGGGCTGATGTCGCCGCTGTTGTTCTGCCGATAGGCGTCAACGACAAGCGTGGCGATTCCCGCGACCATCGGCGTCGCCATGCTCGTTCCGCTGATGGTTGCATACCAGAGCCGACCGTCCTTCGGGCTTTCGGCCTGCAACGCGTCGCCCGGCGACATCGTACTG
>NZ_JBAWAC010000497.1:0-4769 GCF_049589095.1 Haladaptatus sp.
CACACACGACGGGACGTACTCATCGGCAAACTCCTCGGGCGCTCGGCCGTCGTCGGGGTTGCGACCATCGTCGCATTCATCGCCGGTGCCATCGTTCTCGCCATCCAGTACGGATCGTTCCCCGTGACCGACTTCCTCGTTCAGGGCGTCGTCACGTTCATCTTCGGAATGGTGTTCGTGGGAATCGCCATCGGCTTCTCGTCGATGACGGCAACCCGGTCGCGGGCGATGGCGGGAGCCATTGGCTTGTTCTTCCTGTTCGAACTCGTCTGGAGCATCATTCCGCTCGGTGTCTACTACCTGATCGAGGGTGGAATGCCGAACGTGACAGAGGGGCTCCCTTCGTGGTATTTCCTCCTGCAAATCATCAACCCGACGAACGCTTACAGCGTCGCGGCAAACTTCCTCTCCGACCCGAGCGCCCCGAGTTTGTACGCGGGGTTCGTCAACGGTAGCGCACCGTTCTACCTCCAAGGCTGGTTCGCGTTCGTCGTTCTCGCGTTCTGGTTGGTCGTCCCGCTCGGACTCGGCTACTGGCGGTTCAAAGGCGCGGACATCAGCTAATCGAACGGCAAAAAATCATCGCCCTTGGGCAACGGTACTGCTCACCATTTCTTTTCCCAACTCGGCGTCATCCATCTCGTCGAGCGTCGTCGAAAGCGACCCCTTCAGCGTCCGAATCTCGGCGATGAGTTCCTGATACTCCTCGTTGCGGTCCAGTTCCGACTGGTCGATGCGTGCTTCTAGGGTTGCCTGCTTCGACGACAAGGTGAGCAACTGCTGAACGTCGCTGGAGTACGTGGACCGGCGAAGCAAACTCTCCACGATGGCGTATAGCTCGCTCGGTTCGGTTATCGGTTTGACGATGTAGGCGTCGTACCCCATCTCGATAACGTCGAAATCCGGTTCGACGGCCGTCACCATTCCGACGCGGCAGTCGAACCCTTCCTCTCGAATCGTTTCGAGAACCGTGTCGCCGCTCACGTCGGGCATGTCCCTGTCGAGGAGCACGACGTCGTACGAGTCGTCGAGCATAGCTACGGCTTCGGCACCGTCGTACGCGATACGGACCTCGTAACGGTTTTCGAGCCAGCGGGCGAACAAATCGGCAATCGGCTGTTCGTCATCGACGACCAGTATTCGGTGGTTACTCATTCGTCATCTCCGAATCGATGGACACACGGGTTTCGAATTGATGAGTGGCGATACACGCTTTCTACCTCGCGGAAATCGGCAGCCCGCGGTCAATATACGTCTGGAGGCGTGAGAGTATCGTTCGCGTTTCGATCGGGTCAAAATCCCCGACTACTGCCAACGGATTTTCCGTGCGCCCGATCACATAGAAAAGATGTGGCCGGAGATAGTTCAGACCACATGTTTCCCACGAAACACACTTAAGTGCGTTTCCAATTCAACGAGCTATACATTCATCGGACGTAGTAACCCGGCGATGAGATTCGCATATCCGCGCCGAAGGCGGCCACCGACGGCCTGTGGAGAGATTCCCAGTTCGTCGGCTAACTCTTCGCGTGTGATTCCGCGCGGCCGTTCGAAGTATCCTTCCTCGTAGGCAGTGACGAGCGTCTCGCGCTGTGCAGACGTGACGCCCGCAGAGTTGTGGACTGCTCGCTCCTGCATCGAATACACTCGTTCGACCTGCATTGGAATTTCCTCGTGTTGACAGAACGACTGGAACGCCGACATCTCCTCTTGCGCCGGGAACCGGAGATGAAACGTCCAGTCGTCGGCCGTCCCGTGTGCTTCCACGATAGTCGCGTTGGCTTCCTCGACTCCGTGGACGAAGTTCGTGATCTCGTCGTTCCATCTGATGTGGAACAACGTTTCATCAGTCAGGGTGTCTATTCTCGTGAGCTCGTCGACAGCTGGTTCGTCTCGTACTGCGGTTTCGAACCGTTGGACGTCCGTGCCGCGAGCCCAGAAGAACGGGAACAGCGACGTTCCCACCGGGACGACTTGTTCGAGTTCTATCTGCACCTGAGAGTCCGCTTGTAACGCACGGCCAAGTGCAAACTCATCGGCGGATATCGAAATCTCCACGATGGAACTCATTTGTTTTCGATACCACCACGCGAAAATCTGTTACGCGAAGGTATTCAATGTTGTTGCCAACTTCAGCTACAATCGTCCGAAAATAATCGTTGTATCCGACACGAGAGCGACGTGTTCCATCCCCGAACGAAACCCCGATTGTCTCCGAATCGACGCTCAATTGCGTCTCTATCCCCTCCGAATTAGTTCGGTGAGCGTTCCGGATTCGATTGGTATCGAATCCGTCGCTGTTTCGTACGCTCCCTAAATTATTCAGATAACTTTCGTCGTCTCCGCCGCTTCGAATGCCGCCGCTCTGTTCATCCCGTTGCCCAGGATGGTGTACCGATCGCGGATCTCGTGGGCCGTCGTGAGCGCCTCGACCACCGTGTCGGCATCGATACCCAACTCGTCGGCCGTCGTCGGCGCACCGATGGTCGAGAGCGCATTGCGGATTCCTCGCCAGTCGCCGCCGTGGAGATACTCCGTGATGATTGAGCCGACGCCGACCTGATGGCCGTGCAGCGCCGCACCCGGCGCGATCCGGTCGAGTTGGTGGGAGAACAGGTGTTCCGCCCCGCTCGCCGGACGTGAGGAGTCGGCGATGCTCATGGCGACTCCCGAGGAGACGAGCGCCTTGACGACGACCCACGCCGACTCCTCCAGTCCGGGTTTGATGCTCCCTGCGTTGTCCACCAGCATCTCCGCCGTCATCTCCGCGAGTGTCGCCGAGTACTCGTGGAACTCCACGTTCTGGAGTCGCTGTGCGAGCCGCCAGTCCTCGACGGCCGTGTAGTTGCTGATGATGTCGGCACACCCCGCCGTCGTCAGCTTCCACGGCGCATCGGCGATGATTTCGGTGTCCGCGACGACCGCCAGCGGCGGCTCCGCCGCGACGCTGTGGCGCGTGTCCTTCTCCGGCACCGAACCGCGACCGCTCACGATGCCGTCGTGGCTCGCCGCCGTCGGAATCGAGACGAATCCGCGTCCGACCTCGTCACTCGCCATTTTGGCGATGTCGATGGCCTTCCCGCCGCCCACGCCGACGAGATAGCCCGGCTTTACCTCGTTCGCGATGTCGATGACGCGCTGTATCGCGGCGAAACTGGCTTCCTCGATGACGACCGTTTCGACGTCCAAGCCCGCTTCCTCGAACTGCGTCACGACGCGCTTTCCCGCCACCTCGTTCGGCGTCGGACTCGTCACCAACAGCGGCGTCCCCTGCAGATGTAACTCGTCAATCGCGGCGACCGTCTCCGAGAGCACGCCATGACCTACCAGGACGTTCCTCGGTAGCCGAATCCACGACGATTTTTCGAACATATCAGTGGGTCTTTTCTGCGCAGTCAAACACTTTCCCCTCCGGAGACGCGGACGGTCGTGATGAGGCCACGACCCCTCCGACTCGCACTATCCAGATGACAACATCCTTACCGTGATTCGTCGATAGGGATGACAGGATGGATTCAGAGCCGTCGGACGACTTTCCGGACGAGTTGGACGTGGACGAACGAGAGATGGAACGACGGAAGCAGATCCGGGAGTTCCTCGACCGATCACGGAGCGGCGCACCCGCGGCGGGCGAAGCGATCCGCGACAGGTTCTCCGGCGACGAGGTGTTCGAACGCATCGTGGCGACGGCATCGTACGAGTTCAGCTGTTCCGACCGGCAGTTGTTCCTCAGCGGTCTCGCCGCCGGACTCTCGATAATGCTGTCGTTTCTCACCCGCGCGACGGTCGAGGCGACGGTTCCCGGCACCGCCGGTGAAATCCTCGGTTACCTCCTCTACCCCATCGGGTTCGTCTTCATCGTCATCGGCGGCTACCAGTTGTACACCGAGAACACGCTCACGCCGGTCACGCTCGTCCTGACCCGCATCGCCAGCGTTCCCCTCCTGCTTCGTGTCTGGGGCATCGTCTTCGTCGCAAACATCCTCGGCGCGATACTCGGTGCCGTGTTGCTCGCCGAAACGGGCATCTTCAGCCCGGACGTCGCGCGCGTCGCGACCGAGATGGGAACACACGCGTTGCACACGCCGTGGTTGGACCTGTTCTTCAAGGGCATCGTCGCCGGATGGCTCGTCGCGGGGATGGTGTGGATGACCCACGCGGTCCGGGAATCGACCGCCCGCGTCCTGCTGGTAATCTTCATCATGGCGCTCATCCCGGCGAACGGGTTGTTCCACTGCGTCATCGCCACCTGCGAGGTGTTCTACCTGGTCTTCAGCGGGAGCGCCGGTGTCGTCGCCGCCCTGTCCGGCGTGACGCTCCCGATAACGCTCGGTAACACCGTCGGCGGCGTGTTGCTCGTCGCGATATTGAACTACAGCCACACGCAGGAGAGTTCGTTGGACGAGAGCGAACAGCGGGACTTCAAA
Organism: Haladaptatus sp.; assembly: GCF_049589095.1. Taxonomy (NCBI): domain Archaea; kingdom Methanobacteriati; phylum Methanobacteriota; class Halobacteria; order Halobacteriales; family Haladaptataceae; genus Haladaptatus; species Haladaptatus sp. The sequence continues at coordinate 4,428 of NZ_JBAWAC010000497.1, forward strand.
CTCCAGTGGTACGAGTGGCTGTTCGAACAATCGCCGCGGGAGTGATTTGGATAGTGGTGTGGATTCGGTTTTCGTGTGATTACTGGGGAAGCGACTTTGGACGTTCCCGGTCGCTGTGACGGGATTACTTTTTCTTCGATTTCAGTAGCCGAGCCGCTACGAGGAACTTCTGTTTTCTTTTAGACTACAAATACCGAGCCGCATGAATACCGCAACCGCCACGCACCACATCCTCCCCAACCGATTCCTCCGGGAGAGCAACGCTCTCCCGTCGTCATCCCTCGCGCGCCGTGGCGACCGGTTCGTCTCGCGTAGCCCGTCCAGCCGGGTGGCGCGCGCTAC
>NZ_JBAWAC010000498.1:0-11807 GCF_049589095.1 Haladaptatus sp.
GCGTGGGTCACGTCGGTGACCGTGGTGGATTCGACCTTCGACGCACCGTCGATGACCTCCGAGACGTGTTCTTCCTCGCCGTCCGTAACGAACAGGTCGAAGCCGTCGTCGTAGTCGCCTTCGTCGATGGCTTCGACGGACGGGACCGCACCGAGCAGATCGAGTTTTTCGGTCACCTCGCCGAGAACGAACATCGCATCGACGCCTTTCATCTGCGAGTCACCCATTTCCACTCGGGCGTGGAACACCGGGTCGACTCCGGCCAGCACCGACGGGTCGTCGAGTCGTTCGAGGATCGTTTCGGCACCGGTTTCTGCTGCCTCGTCGGTCGACTCAGGTTTTTCCTCGTCGGAGACGGTACTCGCCCCCGCCAACGTCGTGCGAATGTCCTGGATGGTCGCGCTCGGGTCGGTTTGCGATTCGCCGTGTGCCTCGATTTCGGCGAGAATGATTTCGATTTTGTCCACTCCGGCGAAGACGTGGTCCATGATTTCCGGCGTGACTCCCATCCTCCCCTGTCGAATTTCGTCCAACAGATCCTCGATGGCGTGAGCCAGATCGCTTCCACTCTGGAATCCCATCGCCGCGAAGTTTCCTTTCAGCGTGTGTGCCGTCCGGAAGATGGAATCCATCGCCTCCTCGTCGTTCGGGTCGTTCTCCAGTTCGAGCAGCGAGTTGTTCAGTTCCGTTATGTTCTCTTCGCTTTCACGAATGAAATCCTGTATGTATTCATCCATATCGAATCACGTCGGTTTGCGTACGGTCGAAAGTATTCCACGGGCGACTTCGTCGGCCGGAAGTACCGTATCGACACACCCGGTTTCGATCGCCCGTGCGGGGATGCCGAACACGGAACAGGTCGCTTCGTCCTGTGCGATGGTCCGGCCACCGGCCGTTTTGATGGCTTCCACGCCGACCGCACCGTCCGCACCCATGCCGGTGAGGACGACGGCGGTCAGCGGGTCGGTGATCGCCGCGGCGGCGGACTCCATCGTCACGTCGATCGCCGGACGGACGCCGTGTCGCACCTCGTCCTGCGTGAGTCGAACGCGGAGCCTCCCTTTCGCGTAGTTCGAGACTTCCATGTGGTAGTCCCCCCGCGCAACGAGTGCCTGTCCGGCGCCGATTCGGTCGCCGTCGGTCGCCTCCTTCACGTCGTACTCGGTTCGGTTGTCGAGTCGCTTTGCGAATCGGGTGGTAAAGCTGTCCGGCATGTGCTGGACGATGAGAATCCGGAGTTGTGCCGAGCGGGGAAGCCCGGCGAGAACGCTTTCGACGACGCGTGGACCTCCCGTCGATGCGCCGATGACGACCGTCGCGTTCTCGACGTAGGAATCGTCCAGATTCGTGGGGGACGCCATCGTGTTGTCCGGTACGCTGACGGAAACGTCCGCCTTAACGACGGACCGGACCTTCGCGACGAGGGCGTCTTTGTGTGCGGAGATTCCGGTGGACACTTCCCCACCTGGTTTCGCCAACATGTCGATCGCCCCTCGATCGAGGGCTTCGAACGTCGCTTCCGCCCCCTCCTCGGTATGTGCTGAAAGCATGAGAATCGGGGTCGGCGACCGTTCCATGATCTCCTCGACGGCCTCGATACCGTTCATCTTCGGCATCTCGACGTCCATCGTCACCACGTCGGGTTCGTGTTCGGCGACGACCGAGACGGCCTCCTCGCCGTTCGACGCCTGTGCGACGACGTCGATGCCATCCGATTCGAGAACGTCGGTGATAACCGTCCGCATGAAATTCGAGTCGTCGACGACGACCGCCCGCGTCATGCTGAGATTACGTCGTCGATGGCTTCCATCACACTGGGCTTCTGAAACGGCTTCGTGATGTAGCCATCCGCGCCCGCCTTGATCGCCCTCTTCATTTTCTCTTCCTGCCCGATACTCGTACACATGATGACGTTCGCGCCCGAATCGTACTGCTTGATTTCGGTCGTCGCCTCGATGCCGTCTCGAATCGGCATCACGATGTCCATCATCACGAAGTCCGGCTGTTTTTCCTTGTACAGTTCGACCGCTTCGACGCCGTTTTCGGCTTCGTCCGCGATCTCGAAATTCTCTTCCAGAATCTCACGTAGGAGGTTCCGCATGAATTCTGAGTCATCGACAATTAGTACGTCATTAACCATTCAAGTTCCACTATCGAGAGTTTTTGAAAGGGGGCAAAATAAATGCTCCCCTGTGATTATCACAGTTGGGGATTTCTTCAGAAAGTTAATTCAGACTGTTAATCATTTTGTCAATGTCCACCTATATCACGAGATCGAGCTCGTCATCGTCGCCGTTCGGCTTCTTGATGATACCACGTGAGATCTGATCACGGATTCCACGCGTGTCGAGGTTCTCCAATTCGTCGTTGTCTATCTGTTCCGGTTCGTGTGTGGTCACGTCGAGCACCTCGTCCACTCGAATCCCGATCTTCTGTTTGTCGTCTGGGCGGTCCAAGACGAGAACGTCGTCACCTCGCTCGCCGGTTTCGACGCTGAGAAACTCCTTCGGGTCGATGATGGCCGTCGTCTCGCCGCGGAGGTCCATGACGCCCTCAATGGAGTTCGGCGTTCGTGGAATCCGCGTTACCTTCTTCACTTCGACGATGCTGTCTACCTGTTCGATATCGATGGCGCAAACGTCCTCGCCGAGTCGAAATTCGACGACTTGGGTCTCCTCATCCGATGGTTCCTGTTCCTGAACGCTCATAGTCAGTTACTAGATACATCGAACGATAGAACATAAAACCTACTCCTCGCTATCACGGCGGAGAATGACTACTCGACGTCCGGTGGAAAGACGACGCCATTCGCGTCCTGGATCGCCCGAAAGAGGTCCGCGATACTGTCGTCCGGTGAGAGGTCGTGTGTATCGAGCAGACCACGAAGACAGCGTGGCGAGTAGCGAACCCGGATGTTCGACTCCATCAGGAGGATGCCGAGGACGTCCTCGACGGCCGTCCCCTTATCGACCTGCTGAGCGTACCACAGGAGGAGGCTGTCGAAGACGGTCCCCACGTCGTCCGAAAACATCTGTTGGTGGCTGATGGAATCTTCCGATTTCGCGCTGATGTGAAACCCGTATCGGGACGTCACGTCCGCCAAATCCGCTTCCAGCCATTGACGAACGTCGTGCGAGTCGATTTCCGAAGTCGTGGCCGGTGACGAGGGGTCCGTGTTCGTTGCCGTCGACCCATCCTCGACGTCCGATTCGGGTTCGATGGCGGGAGGGGTATCCGTGGAGGGAAATGATTCGGCCGACGGTGACGGATCGACTGCTGGAGTCGTATCGCCATTCGCGTTTCCGGTCGTCACTTCCGTCGGTTCGTCGGGGACTGATGGGCGTCCGGATGCACCGATGACGAACCGTCCATCGTCCAGCGTAACGACGTTCTCACTCTCCTCGATGTCGAGTTCCTCCGGCGAGATGACTTTCCTCGACTCGCGGTTGGATTCGTCTCGCGCTGGATTCATTGGTCAAGACTACCACCGCTCTTCACATAAAATCACCGGGAATTCCCGGCAGTGAGAACACATCTCTTCAAACGGACTCCTCCAACGGGTTTCGACAATCGTCGTGAGGTAATTTTATTATCGTCGAATGTTTCGAACCGGATACTACCATGAGCATCGAAACGACACCGCTCTCACCGTTGCCCGACGAACTCGACTCACCGCGTTCCAAACTCGTTTACCTCTCGCTTGCGACGACGGGTGGCGCGACCCTGGACGAACTACAGAACGGCCTCGACCTGCCGAAAATCACGCTGTACACTGTCATCCGATCGCTCCGCGAACGTGGCCTCGTGAACCAAGACGGCGAGTCGCTGACGCTCGCCGCTTGAGGGTCGTTCGAACGGTCTTCGCATCGACTCCCGACTGTCTTCAAACGACCTTCGAACCGACTTCGAACTGACTTCGAATCGCCGTCGTCCGGTTTTCCCGACTACTTTCACTTTCGCTCCGCTAGGCGGTCTTTCATTATCCGATCGGACATGGTGAGCATATGAACATCGAAGTCGAAACGGACGAGTCGGCGGTACGACCGTGGAATTCGGCGGACGTGTCCGGATTGTCCGCCAGCGAAGTCGAGGAGTACGTTCAAACTGCAACCGAGGACGGCGCGGTTCATTTCGAGCGAAAGGGCGGTCGAACGTTCGTCGTCATCGGCGAGTAGTTCCGCAACGCAGTTGCTCGTTCGCTTCGAAATCGACCCATGCTCGAATCCGGACAAACAGCACCATCGTTCGAACTGCCGAATCAGGACGGAGATCAGGTCTCACTTGCGGATTTCGATACCACCGTCGTCGTGTATTTTTACCCCCGCGCCGACACGCCGGGATGCACCACCGAGGCCTGTGGATTCCGCGATTCGTGGGAGGAGTTCGAAGCGCGCGACGTGCCGGTTCTCGGCATCAGCGACGACCCTGTCTCGGACCTCGCGAAGTTCCGGGAGAAGTACGACCTGCCGTTCGACCTCCTGAGCGACGAGTCCGGCGACGTCGCCTCGGCGTACGATTCGTACGGCGAGAAACAAATGTTCGGGAACACGTTCGACGGCGTCTTCCGCAACACGTTCGTCGTCGGTTCCGACGGCACCGTCGAGGCCGTTTTCGAGGACGTTTCGCCCGACGGACACGCCGACGAGATACTTGCTGCCCTATGACCTACGTTTCCCATCCCGTCCGTGGCATGCGCGACGACCCGTTCCCCGACGAATCGGCGACGCTCCTGCTTCGACTCGCCGAGGGAACCGATTCCGAGTCGGTCGCCGCTCGCGTCACGGACCTCGGTGGCGAGGTCGATGCGGAACTGGAATTCGAAACGCTTCGTGTCGTCGTTCCGGAACCGATCGTGGCGGACATCTGTGAACTCGACGGACTCGACGCGGTCGAAACGGACGCAACAATTCAAATCGGAGGAGGGGACGCCGGTGAAGACGTGGAGTTAAACGATTCCTAAGCGTCTGCATAGACGATCGCTGTTCGATGACCCTTGTCATCTTTCGGAGGGTTTTCTGGAAGCGTCTCGAAGTTCCCCTTCGCTTTCTTCGCTGTAAGGGCGAGCGCGACCCAGTATTCCGACGCCCAATCGACGCCGACGTCTGTCGTCGTACCTCGACAACCGAACCGGCCGTTACAACATTTGTCAGTCGAGCGAGACTGCGGTTCCGAACGCTTTGATGTTGATCATGCCGCCCTGTCCGCCGAGTGCTTCGTCAGTGACGTCGAGCGCGACGACCGCATCCGCAACGATCGATTTCGCTTCCTCGACCAACTCGTCGAGGGCGGTTTCCTGATTTGCTTCGAGCGTTTTCTCCCACGAACCGGAGCGCCCGCCGACGATGTCGCGGAGGCCACCCGCGATTTCCTTTCCGATGTTTCGCCCTGGCGTCACGTCCGCGACGACCACGCCGTGATGGGCCGTGATTTCACGTCCCGACACCTCGTGACTCGTCGTGAGCAATACCTTGTCGTCGCTATAACTGAACGCCGTCATCGACGGTGATTTTCAGCCGCTATTCATACGTTTTCTGCTATGTATCCGATGTGTCGGCCGCCACCTTTGGAGAGTTTCGTACTCCTCGTCGCTGTAGGCGATGAGACGAACGTCTTCGAGGGAGTTCGGGTCGAATCGCCGGATTTCCTCGCAGATGATCTCACCTCCCTCCTCCACGCTAAATCCCGCGATGCCACAGCCGAGGGCCGGAAGTACCATCGATTTGGCTTCCCGCTCGTCGGCTTCACGGAGCGCGTTCCGCGTCGCATCACGGATGCTCTCCCGGGTGGCCTCGCCGTCCCCATAGTGGGGCATGGCCGCGGCGTGAACGACGAACTCCGCGTCGAGTTCGTACGCGTCGGTGACAGCGACGGCACCGAGTTCGACCGGTCCTTTCCGCATCGCTTCGTCGTTTATCGGCCCGTCGGCACCGCGCCGGAGGGCCCCGGCGACGCCGCTCCCCATTCGAAGGTTGGTTCCGGCGGCGTTGACGAGTGCATCCGCTCGCTGTGCTGCGATGTCTCCTCGAACGACGGAGAACTCCATACCTCCGGTAGGACGGGGACGAACAAAATTATCGGGTCAGTCGTCCTGCTCTTCGAGATACGTCACTTCGACCATCAGGTCGGGATGGTCAGCGTTCGGGTAGCGAAACGACCACGCTCGGTCGAACTCGATACCTCGTCGGTAGCCCTTCAGCAGCAGATCACCGAGCACGTCGCGGAAATCCTTGAGCACGGCTTGCTCCGGTGGTTTCGTTGGCTCGGGTGGATTCATAATCTCCTCGGTTCCCCCCTTTTCTAGATGTGTGATTTCGGCCATCAGGTTGGGCGTCTCGTCGGGATATCGGAACGTCCACGCTCGGTCGAATCGGCGGTCGTTTTTGTACGCCGTACTGAGGACCATCTTGAGCGTGCTCCTGAACTCCTCGGGTTCGGCCATCCAGAGGGGGACGCTCTGGGTGCGGCTCATGAAAGGGAAGCAAGCGTGCTGCCAGTATAAAACCGTCCGATAATTATTCTGGTAGAAACAACGAGCAACAGTTCACAATGCGGAATCCGGCGTTAAGCGGTAGCTAATCCTGTCCACGTACATTCATATCACCGAAGCAGTCAGTCCGAAGCGGGATCCCCCTGTAAAACCGACTGCCTCGTTTCTCCGCCGTCCCGCTACCGTTCGAACCACGTGATACGATTGTGTCCGAGCGCTCAGGCGTCCACGAGCGCTCTCACCAGGTCGTCCTGATAGTCCCGAGCGTCGCCGAGTCCCACGGTCACGTTGGACATGAGAATCGAGAACAACACGTCGGGTTTGCCCGTTCGGCGAATAGCACCGGACAGCGACCGCGTCCCCCGAACCGTTCCGGTTTTCGCTTGGACGGGCACGTCCACGTCCCGTAACCGGTAGGCGAGCGTACCGTGTCCCGGCGTCGGGAGCGACCCGAACAGGGTTTCGGACCACGGTTTCCGGCCAATCCATTCGAGCATGGAAACCATGTCGGCGGCCGAGACCAGATCGAACTGCGAGAGCCCGGACCCGTCGCGGAAAACCGTCGCAGGCGCTCCCAAACTCTCGAAGTAGGCCTCGGTTAGGTCCGTCCACGCGTCGAACGACCCCTCTCCCGTCGCACGGCGTGCAGTCATCAGCGCCAGTTGATCGGCATCGACGTTGTTCGAGTACAGCAACATCGGCCCGATGGTTTCATGGAGTGGCTCCGACCGGATGCTCGTCCGGAACGCCGCCGTTCGGTCTTTCTCCTCCGTCTGCAAGGTCACGCCGCCTTTCACCGTCACACCTGCGTCTTCGAGGAACCCCGCGAACACGGCGGCGGCGTGTTCGTCGGGGCGCATCACGGGTGCCAAGTCGGTCTCCTCGTACCCCGGCGGGAGTTCGCCGATGGCGTAGATGGTCCCGTTCACCCGGTCAAGGTAGGTGTAGAAGTAGCCGTCCGACCCGGCGGGCGCTTCCGAGAGGTGGGACTCGACGGGGACGAACTCCGAATCCGGTTCGATCGAGAGGTCGATGCCATCGTCGGTTCGTTTGGCCGTGACGGCGACCTTGTTCCAGTACAGCGCGAGCGTCGAACTCGGCGCGCCGTAGGAGTACTGCGGGTCCTCCCACGTCCACCCCTCCGGATAGCCGGGACCGCGAACCGAAAAGACGGGGCCGTACCCGGACGTGTCGAACGCGGTGATGTCCGCGACGACGTCGCCGTGAACCGCCTCGATTCCCTCGTCGGCGACCTGCTCCGCCAACGCCCGGAGGTTGTCCTGCGACAGCACGTCCCCGTTCCCGCGAATCACGAGGTCCCCGTGGAACTGCGTCCCCGACTTCGAACCGTCGCCGACCACGCTCGTCTCGAACCGCTCGTCGGGTCCCAGATGTTCGAGCGCGAGCGCCGTGGTGAGCAGTTTCGTGTTCGACGCCGGTTTGACCACCTTGTCCGACTCGTGACTCGCCAGCACCTCGCCGTGCGGTCCGGCCTCCTTGGTGTACACCGAGACGATTCCGCCGGGAAACTTCTCCGACGCCTGTGCCAGCAGTTTTTCGACGGCCGAGTCGCCCGACTCGTCCGGCTCACCGTGCTCCCTCCGTGATTCCTTTGCGAGCGCACCCTCGCTGAACAGCGTTCCGGCACCGATCATTCCGGTCGTTCCGAGCATCGTTCTCCTGTTTATCTTCCAGCTTTTATCTTTCATCACGGCATTGTATTTTCACGAACTGATCAAGTACACATCCTCTTTCGTGCTAGGGTATCTCTCACAGAATAAAATCTCAGTTCGGACATCGTAATGAGATAACGACGGTTACTGACGTCGAGGAGAGTGGTAACGTATGATTTCCACTGGTGTTGCAAAATCGTCCCGTCGGATGTTGCAGCACCCAGTCGAGAACCCGACCTGATTCGTAGCCACGCAAGAATGGTACCACCGTGCAAAAACCAGGTTCTTTCGAACCGTCACACGGGCTTCTCTGTCCCCAAATCGAACCGCGAAGGAAGCCAAGGGTGGGATTTGAACCCACGTAGTCTCGATTACAAATCGAGTGCTTGAACCACCCAAGCTCCCTTGGCGCAACCCTCACTTCTCGCTACTCCTTTGAGTGGTTATCGTTTTCGTCCCATTTTTCCATCTCGATTCGATGCGGTTCGTACCCTCTGTTTTCGTACAGTCTGCGGGCGTTTTCGTTCCTCGCCATCACGTCGAGGGAGAACGCCTCGGCACCGCGCTCCGCGAGCATGGCTTCGGCCTCGTCCAGCAACGCGGATCCGACACCCTCGTTCCTGTGCGATGGTGCGACGTAGACGTTCTGGATGAGCCCACGGGTGGTCGTCTGCTGGTAGAGCCCTGTCTGTAGCTCGAACATGACGAACCCGACGATGCCCGAATCGCGAGCGACGAGCAAGCCATCTTCGATGATGTGCCGAGCGATCGAATCCCTAACTGCCCCCCGATTCTCGTCGGCGAGGATGTGGGAATCGTACGTGTGCTGGTCCTGCGCGAGTTCCACCCATCGCTCCACGACCGGGTTGATGTCGGCGCTCGTCGCCGCCTCGATGACCACCATCTATTGGGAGAGTGCCTGTAACGCCGGAAGGGGTTCGCCGGTGAGCATTCGGAGACACGCTCCGCCGCCGGTGCTGACGTGGTCGAACCCGTCGAGGTCGAACTTCCGAATCGCGGCGGCGGTGTCGCCACCGCCGACGATACTGAACTCGGCGTTCCCGGCCTCGATGTATAGCTCCCGGGTACCGTCCGCGAACGTCTCGTCCTCGAACACGCCCGCCGGTCCGTTGAGGATGACCGTCCCCGAGTCCTGGAGGATGTTCGAATAGGAGCATATCGTCTCCTCGCCGATGTCCATCGCGGCCTCGCCCTCCCTCGGCGGGAACTCCTCCCGGGTGAGTTCGACGCGTTCGCCGTCCCGTTCGACGGCGGCGTCCTCGGGGAGGTGAATCCTGTCGCCGTAGGTTTCGAGCAGATCGGTGGCGTCGTCGATGTAATCGATGTACCCCTGGTCGTGGATGAACTCCTTGCTGGCCTCGCCGAGGTCCGCGCCGTCCGCGAACAGGAAGACGTTCCCGACGACTCCGGCCGTCAGGATGTGATCCGCGAGGTCGCGTTCCAGTACGTTCCTGGCCACGGCGATGGAATCAGAGACCTTCGCGCCGCCGACCACGTACGTACGAGGGCGTGGCGTTCCTTCGATATCGCCGAGCACGTCCACTTCACGCTCCATAACTCGACCGGCGTATCCCGGTAACCGGGTCGGAAAGCCGACGAGCGAGGGCTGTGAGCGGTGTGCCGCCGCGAACGCGTCGTTGACGTAGGCGTCGAGTTCGGGGGAGAGTCGGTCGACGAGATGGGTTTCGGCGGCCTTCTCCGCCGGGAACTCCATGTACTCCTCGCTGTAAAAACGGGTGTTTTCGAGAACCACCGCTTCGCCCTCGCGGAGGTTCGACACGGCCCGGCGTGCCTCCGCGGAGAACGTCCCATCACAATAGGAAACCGGATAGGAGAGCAACTCGTCCAACCGCTCTGCGTGTGCCGAGAGACCCGCGAAATCGTCGCTCCCGGGTCTCCCCTGGTGGGCGAGAATGGCGACCTTCCCACCGCGCTCCAACAGTTCCGAGAGCGTATCGACGTGCGCCACGAGCCGCGCATCGTCGGCGAGGCTGCCGGATTCGGTCAACGGACTGTTGATGTCGATACGCACGCCGAGCGTTGTCCCTTGAACCGCGAGGTCATCAAGGGTCAGTATGGACATACGTGTGCCTGCAACACCGCTCGGCATATGTGTGTCGGTAGTTGAGCCTCGAAATAAACACGGTTTCGAGTAAATAGTCGGGTTATTTGCTTTCTACACATTCCTCTTCGGACCTTGTCAGTATGCCGCCGTTACCGGAATCCGATGGGAGGCTCTGTCGGAAAGGTTTAATAGCCTGACTGGAACCGGTTATCATGTGGAGAGTTATCAATGGACGATGCAACTGAAACCTATTCACGCGGACGCCGCCTCATCGTCGAACGACCACTGCTCGTGGTCGTCGGCTTATTCGCGGTGCTCCTCGTCTTCGATTTCATCCAACGCTTGGTAACCGGCAACCTACGCGTCTCCTACGTCGGGTCACTCATCTGGACTGGCCTCATGCGGGGACTCATAATTGGCCTCGCCGGAATCGGGCTTTCGATGACGTACAGTATTCTGAACTTCGCTAATTTCTCGCACGGGGACTACATCACGAGCGGCGCGTTCTCGGGATGGGCAGTCACGTACCTCATCGCGGGACTCGGAAGCAACAACATCGCGGGATTGTTGCTCGTCGGCGCGGGCGGAACCGTGTACGCGAGCAGTCTCGGTATCACGATTGCGACGACGCCGGTAGCCGTCATCCTCGGGATGCTGTTCGCCGGAGCGTTCACCGTCGTGTTGGCGCTTCTCATCGACCGAATCGTGTATCGGCCGATGCGTGATGCGGAGGGTATCTCCCTGCTCATCACGAGCATCGGTGTCGCGTTCGTGCTTCGCTACCTCGTCGTCTTCGTCTTCTCGGCCGAAAGCCGCGGAACGACGGCGATCCAGGACATCCCGTCGTGGAACCTCCTGCTGTGGGACGGGACGGTACGGGTCACGGCACACGACCTGACGATCCTCGTCTGTACAGTGGGATTGATGCTCGGCGTGCACGTGCTGCTCCAGCGGACGAAGCTCGGGAAGGCGATGCGCGCGATGGCCGACAACGAGGACCTCGCTCGCGTTACCGGGATTCCGACCGAACAGGTCATCCGCTGGACGTGGATAATCGGCGGTGCCCTGACCGGTATCTCGGGCTTCCTGCTGGTGCTGTGGCGCGGAACCATCATATTCAATTTCGGATGGCTCCTCCTGTTGCCCATCTTCGCCGCGGTCATCCTCGGCGGAATCGGGTCGATTTACGGCGCGATCCTCGGCGGACTGGTCATCGGCCTGACGTGGAACCTCGCCATCATCTGGATCCCCAGTGACTTCGGCCGTGCCGCCGCGTTCGGCATGATGATCCTCATCCTGCTGTTCAAGCCACAGGGACTGTTCGCAGGGAGGACGACGGCATGAGTTCGAGCGTCCGCGATTTCGAGATCAACGACACGATGCTCATCCTGGGCGCGCTGTTGGCCATCTACGTGCTGTACCTCGTGGGAGGTACACTGCTCGGCTACTCGCTTCGCGGCCAGTTGAACTCGCTGGCACGGCTCACTTTCCTCATCGGCGTGTACGGGATGTTGGCGCTCGCGTTGAACCTCCATTGGGGGTACACCGGGCTGTTCAACAT